>JASHOG010000027.1 GCA_030041225.1 Vulcanimicrobiota bacterium
TTGTACCCGGGCGAGCGCTCCTGTGAGGCTCGCAGCCGCATGAGGTGATCGACACGGTCTTCGAGCGACTCGATCTGTCCGTAGAGCATCGTCGCGTTGCTCGCGATGCCCTGACGATGCAACTCTTCGTGTATCAGGAGCCAGTTCTCGCTCGTCACCTTGTTCGGGCAGATCTTCGCGCGCGTTTCCTCGGCGAAGATCTCTGCTCCGCCGCCGTTGACGTTGTCGAGCCCCGCCTCTTTCAGCTTCGCGATCAGCTCGGGGTAGGAGAGTCGATGACGCCGCGCCATGTAGTCGAGCTCGGCTGCGGTGAAGAGCGAGAGCTGAACGTGCGGTGCCGCGGCCTTGAAACGCCGCATGAGCGGCAGCCAATAGTCGAGCGAGAGCTGGCGCGGATCGTGGCCGCCGACGATGTGAATCTGGTTGAAGTTCGTGCCGGTCTCGAACGCTTTGTCATACACCTGATCGGCAGTCATGCGAACGACCCGCTCGCGTTCCTTGAACTCGTCGGCGGCAAAGGAGCAGAACGTGCAGCCCGCATAGCAGACGTTCGTCGAGTTGATGTAGCGGTTGAGAACGTAGAAAACTTTCTTCCCGCTCTTGAGCTCCTTGCGCTTGCGCGCCAGGCGGCCGAGGCCGTGGAGGTCGGGCGTGCGATAGAGCGCGAGGCCGTCGTCCATCGAGAGCGCCGCGCCCGCGTCGAGCTTTGCCTCCACTTCAGAGAGCGCGGGGTCGACGAAACGCGTCATGCGCGCTCCTTCCGCGCCTCCCCGGTGATTCCCGGCCACACGGCGGCCCCGGCTGCCAGTAGCGTCGCGCCGAGGAGCGCACCGCCTGCGACATCGGTCGCGTAATGCGCGCCGAGCGCGAGGCGCGACCAACAGAGCGCGAGCGCAAGGGCGGCCACGATTGCCGCAGCCGCGCGCCGCGAGCGCGGCGCAGCGTCCGCCCACAGTAGCCACGCCCAAAGCGCGAAGAAGGCCACCGCAATCGCCGCGTGCGAGCTCGGATACGAGAACGATCGCTCGTGGTAGATCACCCAATCGAGGCGACGCGGCCGCGCGAAGACCCGTTGAAAGAAGTCCGTCGCACGCCACGCCAGCAGCAACATAACGAGGCTAAAGATGATTCGTGCTCGCCACTCGCGCGAAAGGACCGCCGCGACGGCCAACGCGACGGCGAGCGGCACGAGCACGAACGCTCGCGCAATTTGCGTCACCCGCCAAGCGACGATCGCGCCATGCCCCACGACCGCACGATCGAATGCCCAGATCGCCGGTGGTTCACCGAAACGATGAACGCCGAGTCCAAGCAGAAGGAATGCGGCAAAAAATGCGGCCGCCACAAGAACGCGCGCCGCTCTTGTCATATACAGTCCCTCGTCCCCGGCGCGTTAACGCGGAGCCTGTCCTGAGCGCGCGAAGCGCAGACGAAGGGCTCGGGATGACAAAGTGAGTTAGGATTCGATAGCAAAGAGGTCAGTCTGTCCATCGTCACCCTTCCCGATGCGCGTTGCAAGCTGCTCGATCTCGGTGTACCCCATGACGATCTTGCGCGCCTTCGTGCCTTCGTGTGGACCGACGACGCCGAGCTCTTCGAGCTGCTTCATGATACGCACCGCGCGCGGGTGGCCGATCGAGAGACGCGACTGGAGCTGCGCGGTTGACGCGTACTGCGTTTCGATGATGAAGCGGCCGGCGTCGTACCAGTAAGGGTCGAGGTCCCTGCGCGCCTTTTCGTCGTCGTCGCTGAGCGGAACCACATCGACGTCCACGAGATTCTCCGGCCGCGCCTGGCGTGCCCAAAAGTCGACGAGGCGATGAATCTCGCCGCCCGTGATGAGCGCGCCCTGCGCGCGGACCGGTTTCGGCGCGTCGATCGGAAGGTAGAGCATGTCACCGCGCCCGAGGAGCCGCTCAGCGCCGTTCATGTCGAGGATAACGCGTGAATCCACCTGCGAGCTCACGGCAAAGGCGATGCGCGAGGGGATGTTCGCCTTGATCAAGCCGGTGATGACGTCCGCCGATGGGCGTTGTGTCGCCACGATAAGGTGAATGCCGGTTGCGCGAGCGAGCTGCGCGAGACGCATGATCGTCGTCTCGACCTTCGCCGGCGCGATGAGCATGAGATCCGCGAGCTCGTCGATGACGATGACCACGTACGGCAACTTCTCATCGGGAAACTTCGCGTTGTATTCCTCGATCTTACGCACGCTCGCCTTCGCGAAGCGTTCGTAGCGAGTCTCCATCTCCTTTATCATCTCGAGCAGCGCTCCGGCCGCGAGACGCGGATCCGTGATGACCTCCTTGATGAGGTGCGGAATGCCGTCGTAGACGGGAAGCTCGACGCGTTTGGGGTCGATCAAGAGCATCTGCACTTGGTCGGGCGTCGCGCTGACGAGCAGAGAGGCGATGATCGCGTTCAAGCAGACCGACTTGCCCGCACCCGTCGCTCCGGCAACGAGCATGTGCGGCATCTTCGCGAGGTCGCCGAAGACCGTGCGCCCGGTGGTGTCCTTTCCGAGCGCCATCCAGAGCGGCGGCACTTGTCCACGATTCGGCAACGCATCGAGAATCTCGCGAATCGTGACGACCGAAACCGTCTGATTGGGAACCTCGATGCCGACGGCGGACTTTCCCGGAATCGGCGCCTCGATGCGCACCGACGTTGCGGCGAGCGCGAGCGCGAGATCGTCGGCGAGCGCCGCGATGCGCGAGATCTTCACACCGCGCTCCGGGCGCAGCTCGTAGCGCGTCACCGATGGCCCGCGTTCAGTGTGCACGACCTTCGCACCGACGCCGAAGGACGCAAGCGTGTCTTCGAGGAGGTGCGCGCGGTCGGCATCGTCGGCCGCTCGCGCCGGAGGCGCGTCGAAGATCGAGAGATCGGGGAGGTGATAGGTGCGATCCTCGGAGGCGAAGCCTTCGTACTCACCGACGATCACCTCGACGCGTTGCGGCGGTGCCGGCTTGGACGGCGGCACGTATCGTTGCAACGGCGCCGGCGTTTCGGAGATCACGGTCGGCACGGGCGGTCCTTTTCCTTCGACGATCTCACTCTCGTTCGCGTCGTCGAAAGGGCTCGTCTTGCCGGTCGTCGTTGATGTGCTCAGGCGTTCGGGAAGCGAGAACGCTTCGCGAATGCTCGCGTGCCCTTGCGGCAAGCTCAACGTCGGAAGCTTCGGCAACTTCGGTAACCGTAGGCTCTTGACGCGTGCCGCGAAGAGCACGAGCAAGCCGATGATTTTCTTGAGAGAGATGTTCGTCACGTAGAGCGTCAGCGCGACCGCTATGACCGCGAGCACGATCCAGGCGCCGAGCGCGCCGACGAGTCCGCGCAAGGCACTCCAGATCGTTACGCCGATCTGACCGCCGCTGCGCAGGCCGTGCGAACCGAGCATCGTGTCGAGAAGGAGGAAATAGGCCAGCGCGGCGCTTCCGAGGCTGACGATCAGGCGCGGCACGTTGACTTCGAGGAAGATCACGCCGCCGAAAGCAGCGATGAGCAACGGGAAGAGCGGAGCCCCGGCGCCGAGCAAGCGGTGGAGCGTTGCGGCGGTCGCGCGCCCGGCGTCGCCGGAATGCTGCGGAATAGCGAGCGCGACACCGAAGAGGACGGCCAGACCGATCGCGACAATCCCGATGATCTCGAGGTTCAGGCCTCTTCTCGCAGCGCCCCTACGGCGTACGCGTGCCATCGGATAGCCTATTTCGTCGCATCAACAGGAGTTCATTTGACCGCGCCCACCATCGTCGTCCTCGAAGGCGACCAGACGGGACAAGAGCTGCTCGCGCAAGCGCTGCGCGTTCTTGACGACTCCGTCATCGACGTGCCGCTCGCACTCGAACGCTACGATCTCTCGCTCGAGCACCGCCGTGAAACGGCGAACCGCGTCGTCCTCGACGCCGCCGCGGCGATGGTGAAACATCGCTATGGCCTTAAGGCCGCGACGATCACTCCCGAGCAGCCCGGCGACGTCGGCTCGCCGAACGCGCTGCTGCGCAAGGCCGTTGACGGCAAGGTCATCGTCCGGACCGGTCGCAAGCTCCCACGTGTTCGTCCGGTCGCAGGCATTCATGCGCCAATCACGGTCGTGAGAATGGCGGTCGGCGATGCCTACGGGGCAGAGGAGTGGCGCGAGGGCGAAGGCTCGCGCGAGGTCGCGCACAGAACGGAGACGATCTCGCGCGACATCTGCCGGTTCGTCGCCGAGTACGCATTCGTGCACGCAGAGCGCATCGGCGGGCGCGTCTTCGGGGGACCGAAGTACACGGTGAGCCCGATCTACGAAGGCATGTTGAAAGAAGAGATGGATGCTGCAGCGGCGCGGCACTCCGGCGTTCCGTACGAGCCGCAGCTCATCGACGCGACGTACGCGCTTCTTCTTTCGAACGCCGGTGACGATCCGCTCGTCATTCCTTCACTCAATCGCGACGGCGACTGCCTCTCCGACCTCGTCATGCAGCTCTTCGGGTCGATTGCGGGCGCCGAGTCGCTCCTTCTCTCCTTCCCCGAAGACGCGGAGGCGAGCTTCACACCGAAGGTCGTCATGGCGGAGGCGCCGCACGGCACTGCGCCACGTCTCTTTGGAAAGGACATCGCCAATCCGCTCGCGATGATCCTCGCAGCCGCAGCCCTGCTCTCGTACATCGACGATAGGCGCGCTGCCAACGCCTCACGCGCAATCTACGAAGCTGCGCTCGAGACCGTGCACAACGGCGTTGCGACACCCGACCTCGGCGGCAGCGCCACCACGACCGAGTTCACCGACGCAACAATCGAAGGCGTCAAACGCAAACTCGAAATCTGGTCGACGATCTAAGGCCGTCGCCGGCGTCCGAGCCGGCCGTTGATGCCTTTCAATTCCACATCGACGGCGGTGAGATGTCCGTCGATCTTGCATAGATGCGCGTCCACTCCGCCGAGCCGCGTGTCAACTCCGTCGAGCCGCGTTTCAACCCCGTCGAGCCGCGTGTCAACTCGGTCGAGCCGCGTTTCAACTCCGTCGAGCCGCGTTTCAACTCGGTCGAGCCGCGTTTCAACGCACTCGATGCGCACCTCGTGCGCGTCCAAACGCCGGTCAATCGCGTCGAAGCGGTGGTCGTGGAGGGTTAGATGCGCTTCCACATCGTCGAAGCGCTTTGACATATAGCCCTGAAACTCGTTCAGGAACTCAAGTATCTCTCCGTTCGGCATTGGACTGGAACTCATGCGATAACGCTACGATACGCTTGCTGCCTCTTTATTTCCTTCACGTTGCCGAAACATAAACATTTCACGATGCGATAAGCGCAACGCCTGCAAGGGCGAGCGCGACGCCCCAGCGTTGCACGCGCTGCAAGCGTTCGCGAAGCAAGAGCCACGCGAGAATCACCGTCGACGCAGGATAGAGTCCCGTGAGCACAGCGGCGATAGAAACGTAACCGGCGCGAGCGGAGAGCACGAAGAACGCGTTCGCGCTCATGTCGAGCACGCCGCAGAGCGCGATGAGTGGAAGCGCAGGCGCCGGCGTCTTCAGACGGCCGCGCATAGCGGCGGCGGTAACGAGCAGCACGAGCACGGAAACGACGCGCGCGGGCAGGAGCACCGCAAGCCCCGAGCCGCGGCTCGTGCCGCTGAGAAACAGAATGAAGCCGCCGATGACGATACCCGCGATGAGCGCTTCACGAACGCCTTCGGTCGCTATCTCGCGCGTTCCGGCAGAGCTCTCTTCGAAGGAAGCGGAGATCATGACGACCGCGGCAAGTGCGATGACGATTCCCGCACCTTGCGTCGCGTGAAGGTGCTCTCCGCGAATCAGGCTCGCGGCGACCGGTACTGCGGCTGCCAGCACGGCGGTGATCGGCGAGATGACGCCCATACGACCGATCGCGAGTGCGTGATAGAAGAGCGCGAGACCGCTTCCCGCGCAGATGCCGGAGAGTGCTCCGAGCACGAGATCATGCACTGTGAGATGCCAGTGGGTTACGCCGAGAATCACAAACAGGACGAGCAAGCCCGCGAGCTGCGAGAGAATGGTTACGGCGAAGACCGGGCTGCGGCGGGCGGCGACGCCGCCGCAAAAATCTGCGGCGCCATAGAATGCCGCGGCGAGTAGACCAAGAAGTACCGCCGTCATGGCTCTGGGGTCGCCTTATGGAAGGTTCGGGTAGCTAGGAGCCGTCGACGCATCCAATTTGAAGCAGTAATGGCCTGAAGGATGCGCCCAAGCGTCGTCCAGCGCGTTGTTGAGCCTGTCAGGTTGCGTAGATGTATCGAAAATCGCACAGAGCCGGTACGATTTCGCATTCAGGCGCGAATAACCATACGCGGAGTGCGTTACGGGATCATCGAGGTTCGCCGATATCGAGGTGAGCGATTTGGGGGCCGAGCCTTGCTCGTGGATCTTCTGCGCGATGGCGTAAAGATCGTCCAGACGCCGGTTGTCCAAGCTGATGGGCCGCTCGTACCCCGGTGTGCCGATACCCGTGAAGCCGACGAACAAAGCGGCCACAACGGCCGCTGTCGCTAGCCCACCGAAGAGCACGTTGTTTCCACGCCGCTGCGCGGAGCGCATGCTCCCCAGATAGTACCAGAAGATGCCGCCGGCAACGACGATGAGAACCAGATATTGCAGTGCAAAGCGAGTAGTCAGGGCGTACGTAAGGAAGCTCCGCAAGAATAGTACGGCGTCGCTGATGAGCGCTATCGCAGCGACCACAAGCGCAACATATGTAAGCCATTTGCGAACACCGGAATCGAGCGCCTCCGGTCGCCTTCCGGTTTGACGCGCGAGCAGCCAGCTCACAAACATGAAAACCGGAAAGCCAATGATGATGCTCGCAAGCTGGCCGGAAAGGTCTTGTCGTAGTGAGTTGCTCGATGCGATATCCGTGGGGCTTGGAAACGTGAGCTGGAGTACGATATCAGCGAGCCATATCAGCGCGATGCTCCAGAAACCGAGCGAAGCGAATGCGATGAGATACAGAAATGCGTCTCGCGCGTTTTCGTCAGCGTACCCACGTGACGGTACCGGTGAGCCGGTGCTTTGCGCGTAATAGTCCGAAAACGCCGCGTAGATACGGCGCTCGGACCAGCCGTTTTCCTTCAGTAAGTCGACAAGAAACGCGTCGCCGGCTCCGGCGTTTTTTGCAGCGCGGATGAATGCGACGAGCTTTTCCCGTTCCCCGCCTTCCACGCTTGGCAGTTCATCCGGACACCCATCGCCCTCCTGCGCCTAAGCCGCGGTGACGGTCCTTCGACAAGCTCAGGATGACAACGTGTGCCTAGACTTCCATGACGAGCGGGATCACAACCGGCCGACGCTTCGTGCGCGAATAGATCGCTTTCGAGAGCGCTCCGCGCAGGTGCTCGCGTACGACACCGGTGTCGCGCATGCCCTCGACCGAGATCTCATCGAGCGTCTCACGCAGCGTTGCTCGCAGGTCGTCGAGCACGCCGTCGGACTCCGGAAGATAGAAGACGCCCCGCGCAACGATGTCCGGGCCGGCGGTGACGCGCGCCTCCTCGGCATCGATCGCGACGACGACGAGCACGATGCCGTCGCCGGCAAGCGCACGGCGATCGCGCAGCACCGCCTCGCCGACGTTACCGACACCGGATCCGTCGACGAGCACGTTGCCCCCGTACGTCTTGCCGACTTTGTCGCCGTACTCGTGCGTGAACTCGATGACGTCACCGTCCTCGGCAACAAATACGTTCTCCGCCTCGACGCCGGTGCGTGCGGCAAGCTTCCCGTGTTGCACGAGCATGCGGTACTCACCGTGGACGGGAATGAAAAACTCGGGACGCACCATGTTGAGCATCAGCAAGAGCTCCTCTTGTGAGGCGTGGCCGGAGACGTGGGAGCGGCCGTCGGTGCCGTGCACGACCGTTGCGCCCAGCTTCCACAAGTTGTTGATCGTTCGATAGACGGACTTCTCGTTTCCGGGAATCGGCGTGGCGCTGACGACCACGGTGTCCCCCGCGACGATGCGTAAGCGCGGGTGATCGCGCACGGACATGCGCGTGAGCCCGCTCATCGGCTCTCCTTGCGATCCCGTGGTCATAACGACGATGCGCTCGGGCGGAAGCTCGTCGAGCTCTTCGAGCCGCATCTCGATGCCTTGCGGAACGCGCAAGTATCCGAGCTCACGCGAGACGTTCACGACGTTGACGAGCGACCGTCCGAGGAAGAGAATCTTGCGCCCGAAGCGCTCCGTCTGATCGATCACCTGCTGAATGCGCGGTACGTTCGAGGCAAAGGACGCGACGATGATGCGGCCGCGCGCTCGAGCGAAGATTCCCGCGAACGCCTCGCCGACGACGCGTTCGGAGAGTGTGTGCCCCGGACGTTCCGCGTTCGTCGAGTCGGAGAGCATGCAGAGCACGCCCTCCTCTCCCACGCGCGCGATGCGCGAGAAATCCGGTGGGCGCCCGTCGATGGGCGTCTGATCGAACTTGAAGTCCCCGGTGTGGAAAACGATTCCGACGGGTGTGCGAAGCGCGAGCGCGCAGGCGCCCGCGACCGAGTGGTTCACGTGGATGAACTCGGCCTCGATGCTGCCGAAGCGCAGGCGCTCCCCCGGGAGCACGGTGCGAAAGTCCATCTCGCCGAGTCGGTGCTCGCGCGACTTCGCCTTGATGAGCGCGATCGTCAGCGCGGTGCCGGCGATCGGTGTTCCCGCGAACTCCTTGATGAAGTACGGGATGCCGCCGATGTGGTCTTCGTGGCCGTGCGTCACGAGCAGCGCGCGCAGCTTCGCGCTCCGCTCGCGCACGTAGCTGAAGTCGCTGATCACGACGTCGACGCCGTACATCTCCTCGTCGGGAAACATGAGGCCGCAGTCGACGACGACGAGATCCTCGTTCGTTTCGATGACGGTCATGTTTCGCCCGATCTCGCCGCAGCCGCCCAGCGGCACAACTCGTACGTACGGTTCGCCTGGTGGGGGCGAGACCGTCAGGGTACTAGTCGCGGCTTCCGAAGCGCGTGATGGATGGGCGGAGGTATCACTCATGCTTACCGTGCATCGCGTCCTTGCGGCGCTCTCTCTCGGCATCCTTTTAAATGGCGCAGCACGTAGCGCCTCGCCTGGTACTCCGCTTCGCTTCGGCCGCTATGCGGCCTCAACCGAGCGGCACGCCCCCGTGCCGGCCTTGCGGCGCGGGACCCCAAAATCCAGATATCGCCGGGTGCTCTCGCCGGATGAGCTCTACTCGCGCCGCGCATTGCAGCGTACGCGGAGCATCATCGAGCTTCGGCTCATGGAGCTCCGGCGGGAGCGGCTAGAGTGCGTACGGGAAGCCATCCTGAGAAATCTCCCGCCGGACCTGCGGCCGCAGGACACCGAAGGCGCGCGGTCGCTCGGTCGTGAAACATGCGCGAGACTTCTTCGATAACAGAGAGGGAACGATGGACTCCGGTAAGAGCGCGTCGGCGGTTGGCTTGCAGACTATCGCGGACATCATCCTTGCGCCGAAAGCGGCACTCGAGCGATTGAGAACGCTGCCGACGTGGGGATGGGCGTTCGTCATCACGCTCGTCGTCTACACGATCGCCTCGTATCTCGTCGTGCCGGCAACCGTACACGCCTTTCAGGCGGGTTGGCCCACGATGGTTGCGGCCGATCCACGCTTGCAAGCGCTCGCACCGGAGCAACAGCAGAGTGCGATGAACATTACGTCCACCGCGTTGCGCTTCTCGTGGCTGGCGGTGATCTTCGGCATTCCGTTAGGGATGCTCTTGACGACCGTGGTCATGCTCATCTTCAACGCTATCGGGCGAGGCTCGGGGACGTTCGCAACGCTGTGGGCAGCTGCAGCGAACATCTCCGTTCCGACATTCGCATTCAGCGGCATCGTGCTTGCGGCAATCGTCCTGCTGCGTGGTCCCGATAGTTTCAACTCAACGATGGCCGTTGCGTCGGCTCTTCCTTCCCTTGCGTGGCTCGTTCCGTCGGCGGGCGCTAAGGTGTCCGCCTTTCTTGCCATGTTCAACGTCTTCCAGCTCTGGGGCTGTGTTCTGATCTACCTTGCGATGCGCGTGATCGCGCGCGTCAGCGAGGCCCCGGCGGTCCTCGCTGCGATCATCATGCCGCTCATTGCCGGGCTGTGGGCAATGTACGGCGCGCACTAGAACGTGCGCAGGCTGCTGCTCGCGCTTGCCGGGACGTTGGCGGCGGTAAGTCTTCCTGCAACGGCGTGGGCGAGGCCGCCGATGACGCTGCAGGAGGCGGTTTCCTACGCGCTCACTCGCGATCCCACGGTGGCGGCAAAGTATGCAGCCGTCACGCAACAGGCACACTCGGTCGCGGTACAGGCCGGGCTGACCTTTCCTACCGTCAACGGAACGCTGCAGAACCTCATGCAAAAAGAGGAGAACTACGGCGGCGCATATCAGGTCGTCGGCCTCGCGCTGCCCTCAAGCTTCAGCCAGAACACGGCTGAGGTGGGAACGTCATACCAGCTGAACAGCGGTGGCCTCGGGCTGCTTCAACTTGCAGCCGCGAATGCGCAGCTTGCCTCGGCACGTGAAGATCTTGTCCGCAGCGAAGACCTCGTGGCAACCAATGTCACCACCGCCTTCTTCGACGTTGCTCGCCAGGACGCGATCGTCCAGCTCGACCGTTCCGACCTCTCATACCAGGGTGCGCTCGTGAGCGCGGCTCGCGTAAAGGCTCGCGCGGGAGCCGCTGCCGGCGTCGACGTGCTCCGTGCGCGCGTCGCGCAAGCAAAGAGCGCCTCGACGCTGGTCGGTGATCAGGCAGCGGCGCAGAACGCGCGTGAAGCGCTCGCGCACACCGTCGGCGTTCCTTTGGATACGGCCTTTGCGGTGCCGAACGTCATTCCGCAACCGCCGCTTCCGCAGGGAACGATCGACGCGCTCGAGTCGGTTGCGATGGAGATGCGCCCCGATATCGTCTCGGCGCGCAAGGCGCTCGTGAGCGCACGCGAGACGCGCAAAGGTTGGGACCGCGAGCTGTTCCCGAGCCTCCAGATCACCGCGAGCATCGGTAATCAATACTCGCCGACCGAGTCGGTCGAGCTCCAAGAAGAGTACGACGCCGAGTTCATCTCGGAGAACGAGCAGCGTATCTCCGTTGGGCTCCCTCCCCTTCCCTCGAGCGACATACCAGTGGTGCCGCGCGGCAGCCCAGGCTTCTGGCAGGTCGGGCTGACGAGCACCTTCACCTTACCGATCGTCGACTACGGCCAGCGGCACACGGAGCGAGTCAACGACGACGCGCAGGTTGCTTCGGACGAAGCCGCGCTCGAGAACGCGATCTCGCAGGCGCAGCTCGACGTGCGTCAGCAGTATCGCGCCGCGCAGACGGCGCAGGCACAGCTTTCGTACGCGGAGGAGGAGGCGAGCCTGGGAACGGAGTCGGCGCGCATCGCACAGTTACAGTATCGCAGCGGCGTCATCGCACTCGCCGACGTCTTCCAAGCTCAGCAGACGTCCGTCCAGGCACAGGACGATCTCATCGACGCGCGCGTCGCATACGTGGACGCCGTCGTCGCGCTGCGCATCGCCGTAGGAACCTACGATCCGCACGGTGCGGTCGCGGATCTTTGAGGTAAGGAGCGCATGCGTCAACGCAATCTCTTGATCTTGCTCGGGGCCATCGTGGTGCTCGTCCTCATCGGCATCTTCGCGCACGGCCCACGTCAGCCGGGGATGAGCGTCGTCGTAGAGCAAGAGAACGTCGCGCCCTTTACCGTCAAGCTCGCCGAGAACGGTGTCGTGCTCAGCCCTCACTCGGAGCAGATTCCTTCGCTCATCGCGGGCAATCTTCAGTCGCTGGACGTCCGTGAGGGCGAGCACGTCTATGCCGGGCAGCTGCTCGCGACCGTCTATAATCCGACGCTCTCCTATCAAGCCGCCGGCTCGCAGGCGGATTACAGTTCCTCGGTCGCCGACGTGAGGACGGCGCGCGTGAACGAACAGAACGCGCGCGTCCAGTACGTGGCGCAGGTCAGCACGGCGAAATCGCAGCTCGACCTCGCGCAGCGCATGTACGACGAGGATGTGACGCTCTACCATAATCAGGCGATTGCACGCAATCAGCTTGACACCGACGCCGCGAAGCTCGACCAAGCGCGCGTTACGTATCAGCAGGCCGTCGAGCAACTACAGCTCGGCGCGGTGAGCGGATACGGCGTCGACAGCGTCCAGTATGCGCAGGCGAATGCGCGCAAAGCGGCAATCGTCAACGCACAGAACCAGCAGCAGCTCGCCTTCAGCCGCGTCACCGCTCCCTTCGATGGCGTCATTCAGTCGATCACAGCCGACCCGGACGACCCCTTACGACCGATACAAGTAGGCACGCCGATCACGGAAGGGCAAGCCCTCTTCACGATCGCGACGACGGATAACTACATCGTCCGCGCCGAGGTCGACGAGCAAGACATCATCAACGTGAGCCTCGGGCAGCGCGCGTTCATCACCGGCGAAGACTTTCCGGGGCACACGATCGTCGGGCGAGTGGTGCAGATCTCGCCGATCGCCACAAAGTCGAGTGACGCGAGCAGCACCGCAAAACAGGTGTTGACGACGATCGTGCTCGATGCGTCTCCGGCATTTCTGAAAGACGGCATGAACGTCGACGTCGACATCCTGACGACCGATCTTCACCGAGCGCTCAGCGTCCCGAACACCGCGATCGTCACGCAGAACGGTGCGAACTACATCTTCGTCGTCGCAGGAGGTGTCGCACACAAGCGTCGCGTAACGCTCGGCGTTGCGGGCGACACGCGCACGCAGGTCCTCCGCGGGCTCTCACCGGGCGATCGCATCGTGTCTCAGAGGTACACGCTGCTAACGGACGGCGCACGCGTTGCGCCGACGACGAGCCCATCGCCGTTGCCCCTCTCGAGCGGCGGCGTGTTCGTCACCGGCGGCTAGCGCTGTGTTCCGCCTGCTCGCCTATTTCGATGAAGCATTGACCTCTCTCTGGCGCAACCGCATGCGCTCTGCGCTCACCATGCTCGGCATGATCATCGGCAGCGCGTCGATCATCACGGTGTTCGGAATCAGCCGCGCAACGACGAGCGGTATCGAAAGCACGTTCGGCTCATTCGGGACCTTCCCGGTCGTCGTGGAAGTCGACCCGACGCAAGACTACCCCGACGCCGCCCAGATCCAGTACGGTGATTTGCGCCCGGTGCAGCAGGCGGAGCAAGGTATCACCCCCTGGGTGATACCGCAGTGGAATCGCTCGTACCTCACGACGTACGGAAATATCCGCGACTACCCCAATGTCGGCGCCAACAGCGGCTTTCACGATGACGGACTCTCGATGTCGCAAGGGCGCAAGATCGACCAGGCGGATGTCGATGCTGCAGCACACGTCTGCGTGATCACATCGGACCTCGCGACGGAATTCTTCGGAAACGGCAACGCGATCGGAAACTATCTGCGTATCAACGGCGGGCGCTACCGTGTCGTCGGTGTCTATGCGAACATCAAGGGTTCGTTTCTCAACTCAGCGCTTGGAAGCAGCGCTATCGCTATTCCCTACACGACCTTTCATCGTGACGTCTCCCCGTCGCCGCCGGATTTCATCTTTATCTACGCACCGAACGGCATGGACCAGCAAGCGGGGCAGATCGCGATCGCTACCCTGCAACGCATCCACGGCCCCACTGCGAAGTACCTCACGGCGAGCACCTCGGATTTTCTCACATCGTTCGAGAGCGTGCTGAACATCGTCGGCGCCGGCCTTGCGGCGATCGGTGCCGTCGCGCTCGTCGTGGCCGGCATCGGGATCATGAACATCATGCTCGTCTCCGTCACAGAGCGGACGCGTGAGATCGGCATCCGCAAAGCGGTCGGAGCGAGCAAAAACGACATCACGCTCCAGTTCCTCATCGAGTCCGTTGTCTTGGCGTTACTGGGAGGCGGCATCGGCAGCGGAATCGGGCTTCTCGTGACGATCGGCGGCGTCTCACTGCTCTCCGCGCAACTCGGCGAGATGATTATCCCGTACGTGCTCATCATCGCGATCGCTACCTGCTTTTCGTTCCTCGTCGGTGTGGCCTTCGGCACGTATCCCGCGCTGCGCGCGGCACAGCTCGACGCGATTGAGGCATTGCGCATATGATGTACGTCGCCGAAGCATGGCGCGTGCTCATGGCGAACAGGGCACGATCGCTCTTGACGATCACGGGACTCATCATCGGCGTCGGCGCAGTTGTCGCAATCCTCGTTCTCGGAAAGAGCATGGGAGGCGCGGTAGATGCTGCGCTCGGAGGCTTCTCCGATAATTCGTTCATCATCTATCCAAACCCAACGCAAAAGGACGTCGCGATGGCTGCGATTCGTCTCAAGGATCTTGCCGCGGTGAAGGACACCGTTCCGGGAATCATGGATGCGCAGCCGCTGGGCTTCCACAGCGACCTCGTTCGCGTGGGATTCGAGCAGGTGCGCTACGAGATCTCGCCGGACGGCCCGATCCGATTCAATACGACGCCGCTTTTGTACGGCAGGGACTTCACGAGCTACGACGTGACGGATCACGCGCACGTGTGCATCATCTCGAACGCGGCCTATCAGCGGCTTTTCCCCAACGGCGGCGACCCCACAGGGCAGAACCTCTACGCCGGAGCACAGCGCTACGTCGTCATTGGTGTCATGCAGCCGCCACATCACGGCTTCATCAACGCGACGTTCTCAGGGGACATCACGATCCCATGGACGACGTACGTCGACACGTACGTACGAGGGTCGACGGTCTTCGCCGGGCGCTTCATCGCCGACAACCCTGCGAGCATCCCGTCGCTCGAGGTTGCCGTCATGAATGAGCTACGCTCACTGCGCGGTGCGAACACGCTCGAGTACGAAACCTTCGATAAGACCCAGATCACGCAAGGCATCAACGGCGTCTTCAACGCGATGACGCTCGTGGTCGCGCTCATCGGCGCGGTCTCGCTCATCGTCGCCGGGATCGGCGTGATGAACATCATGCTCGTCTCCGTCGCAGAGCGAACCCGCGAGATCGGGGTACGCAAGGCGATCGGAGCGCGGGCCGGTCAGATCCTTGCGCAGTTCTTCGTCGAGTCGCTGCTGCTCTGCGGCAGCGGCTGCGCGATCGGGCTCGTGATCGGGCTCACGATCGGCCAAGTGGTCAACCAGGTCGCGATCGTGAAGGTCACGGGATCGATCGCACCGCTTCCGTGGCTTACAGCGGTTGTCGTGGCTGCCGCCTTCGCGCTGGTTGCCGCGCTGCTTTTCGGGACATACCCTGCCTATCGCGCCTCCCGGCTCGATCCGATCGAGGCACTGCGCTATGAATGACGCGCCCATTATCGAGCTGCGCGGCATCGTCAAGGTCTACACGAGCGGCCCACTCGAGCTCGAGGTACTACATGGGCTCGACCTGACTATCGAACGCGGGGAATACGTTGCGATCATGGGTCCGTCGGGATCGGGAAAATCGACGCTGATGAACCTCGTCGGATGCCTCGACCGCCCTTCCCGCGGCTCCTACCAGCTCGAAGGCGTGGACGTCGCCGAGCTCGACGACAACGCGCTCGCCGCAATTCGGTTGCGTAAGCTCGGTTTTGTCTTCCAGGGGTACAATCTGCTGGGCCGCGCCGATGCTATGAACAACGTCGCGCTCCCCCTCTTTTATGCCGGCTTTGGCGCGAAGGAGCGTCGCGAGCGGGCGATGGCGATGCTGGCCGAGGTCGGCCTTGCAGACCGGGCCCGCCACAAACCGAGCGAGCTCTCAGGTGGGCAGCAGCAGCGGGTCGCGATCGCCCGCGCGCTTGCCAACGACCCGGCCGTCCTGCTGGCCGACGAGCCCACCGGTAACCTCGACTCGGCAACGAGCGAGGAGCTCCTCCAGCTCTTCAGCAAGCTCCATGGAAAGGGTCGAACAATTCTCATGGTTACCCATGACGAGGGCGTCGCGGCCCACGCACGCCGCATCGTGCGGCTCCGAGACGGGAACGTCGTAGCGGACGCCCTGCGTTAACCAGAGAAGAGAATAGCACGTATGTTGAAGAGTCGAATCTTTCCCGGACTGCTCGTCGGTTTGGCCGGTGTCGTCGTCGGCGCTTTCGTCATGATGCTCTACGCGAGCACGCACTTCGCCAACGTCGCCGGGCCGAACAACTCGCTCCCGGTGGTCTCCGCAGCGCCCCTGTCGGGCGTTAGCGACCAAGATCGCATCGTCAGCGCGATCAAGCGCACGAAGGCTTCGGTTGTCGCGATCGACGTGAATGTGAATGGGCAGGAGTACAACTCGATGTGCGACGACCCGTTCTTCCGCCAGTTTTTCGGCAACCAGATGCCCTGCGAGCAGAACGTCCGCGGACAAGATTCCGGCTCCGGCTTTGTTTACGACCGTGACGGCGACATCGTTACCAATGCGCACGTTGTGACGCCGCCGCAGGGGGCGCACGTCACCGGCATCACAGTCGTCTTTCCTGACGGCGATCACGTGCCGGCGCACGTCGTGGCGGAGAACGTCGAGGCCGACATCGCCATTCTCAAGGTGGACGGCTACCCGAAACTTCCCCCTCCGCTCGAACTCGCGGACTCCGATCGCCTCGAGCAGGGGCAGTGGGCTATCGCAATCGGTGAACCGCTCGAGCTTCAGCAAACCGTGACCCTCGGGATCGTCTCCGCGTTCAATCGCGAGGAATCGATACCGACGGAAGACGGGAACGCCATCGACTTCAAAGGCCTCCTGCAGACATCCGCACCGATCAATCCGGGCGACTCCGGTGGGCCGCTGATCGACGTCGACGGCCGTGTGATCGGTATCAATCAGTCGACCGTGCGCCCGTCGTACGCGCAAGGAATCGGCTTCGCAATCCCCTCGAATACCGTACGCCGCGTTGTCGCGCAGCTTGAGGCGCACCCTGGGGTCTATCAGGGAACCGATCAAGGCTTCATGGGGATCGCACCTCAGGACCTCACGCAAGGCCTTCGCAACGAGATCGGCTACACGAACGGAAACGGCGTCGCAGTCGTACAGGTCGTCGGGGGATCGCCGGCCGATCAGGCGGGCCTCCAGCCGGGTGACGTGATCATCAGTGCCGATGGACGAGCGTTCACGTCCGCCAAGGCTTTGAGCAGCTACATCGCCTCGAAGAAGCCTGGACAAGAGCTGCGGCTGAACGTCTGGTCGCAAGGCGATCGCAAGCTCGTCGTCGTGAAGCTTGGCGAACGCCCCGCCGCAGAGCCCTCGACCCCGGGGCCATAGCCTCGGGCTTCCCACAAGGGCTGTCCTGCAACTCCGGGCCCTTCGCCTGGGTTGCTCTTGATGTGGCCGGTCAGACTGCTATGATGACCGAGCGCAACCGTTCGTAAGCGGCAAGGCGTATCCGGAGATCGCGCGTCATAACCTCCGCGCGAGATCGGGAGAAGCTGGTCCTGGGCGATTGCACGTCACAGATTTTTTCGATGAAAGAGGTACCAAAACTACATGGCTAAAGTGGTCGGCATCGACCTCGGCACGACGAACTCCGTCGTCGCCGTCATGGAGGGCGCGCAGCCCGTCGTCATCCCAAACTCAGAAGGATCCCGCACGACGCCGTCCGTCGTTGCGTTCACCAAAACCGGTGAGCGTCTGGTCGGACAGCTCGCGAAGCGTCAGGCGATCACCAATCCCGATCGCACGATCTCTTCGATCAAGCGGCATATGGGCGAGGGCGACTATCGCATAAAGATCGACGGCAAGGATTACACACCGCAAGAGATCTCTGCGATGATCCTCCAGAAGCTCGCGAACGACGCGAGCAACTATCTCGGCGAGCGAGTGACCAAAGCGGTCATCACCGTTCCCGCATACTTCAACGACGCGCAGCGCCAAGCGACGAAGGACGCCGGCAAGATCGCCGGACTCGAAGTGCTGCGCATCATCAACGAGCCGACGGCGGCTGCGCTCGCTTACGGGCTCGATAAGAAAACGAACGAAACAATTCTCGTCTGGGATCTCGGCGGCGGCACGTACGACGTTTCGATCCTGGAAGTCGGCGACGGCGTCTTCGAAGTGAAGGCGACCAACGGCGACACGCATCTCGGCGGCGACGATTACGACGCGCGCGTCGTGGACTGGCTCGTCACGAACTTCCGCAAAGACCAAGGCATCGATCTTGCCAAAGATCGTCAAGCGCTCCAGCGCCTCACCGAGGCCGCGGAGAAGGCGAAGATCGAGCTCTCTTCAGTCGTTCAGACGTCGATCAATCTGCCCTTCATCACGGCCGATCAAGAGGGGCCCAAGCACCTCGACTACGTGCTCACGCGCGCGAAGTTCGAGGAGCTCACGAGCGACCTCACCGATCGCTGCATCGCGCCGTTCAAGAACGCGATCGCCGATGCGAAGCTCGATATTTCGAAGATCGACGAAATCATCATGGTCGGCGGCGCAACACGCATGCCGGTGATCCAGGAGCTCGTTCGCAAGCTCACCGGGAAGGAGCCGAATCTCACGGTCAATCCCGACGAAGTCGTCGCGGTCGGGGCCGCGATCCAAGCCGGCGTCCTCGCCGGCGAGGTACGCGACATCGTGCTCCTCGACGTCACGCCGCTCTCGCTCGGGCTTGAAACGATGGGTGGCGTCATGACGCGGCTCATCGAGCGCAACACGACAATCCCGACGAAGAAGTCGCAAGTCTTCACGACCGCCGAGGATGGCCAGACGTCGGTCGATATCCACGTGCTCCAGGGCGAGCGCCCGATGGCGCAGGATAATAAGACGCTCGGGCGGTTCCGCCTTGAAGGCATTCCGGCGGCTCCCCGCGGCGTTCCGCAGATCGAAGTTACGTTCGACATCGACGCCAACGGCATCGTGCACGTGAACGCTAAGGATCTCGGAACCGGCAAAGAGCAGCAAATCACGATCACCGCATCAACGAACCTCACGAAAGACGAAGTCGATCGCATGGTCAGAGACGCCGAGGCTCAGGCTTCGACGGATCAACAGAAGCGCGACGAGGCGGAGACGCGCAATCAGGCGTCGAGCCTCATCTACTCGACGGAAAAATCACTCAAGGAGGTCGGCGACCGCCTCGACGTCTCCGCACGCGGTGAAGTCGAGAGCGCGCTCGCCGAGCTGAAGCGCTACGCCGAAAACGGCACGGTCGAGCAGATCAAACCCGCGATCGAGCGCCTGCAGCAGGCGAGCTACAAGATGGCGGAGTTGCTCTATAAAGCCTCGGGAACGTCCGGCGCGACGAGCGGTGACGGCGCAGCGGCAAACGGGAGCGGTGCCGGCGCCTCTCAGCCGCAAGAAGACGTCATCGACGCTGAGTTCAAAGAGTCGAAGTAAGACTCGCGAGCACCATGACTGATGACGAAAGAGTCGTTTCGGTAGAGGAAGACCTACGCGAGCAGTTGGCGGCGGCGAACGCGCGCGCCGATGAAAACTACAACCGCTTTCTGCTCGCGGCTGCCGATTACGACAACTTCAAGAAACGCACCGAACGCGATCTTCGCAAGATGCTCGGCGATCGGCGCCGCACCTTGCTCGAACGGTTCCTGCCCGTGCTTGACAATCTCGAGCGCGCGCTCGAATCGGAGGGCACCGGCGGCGGGTTGCGCGACGGGATCGAGCAGACGCTGCGCGGATTCCGTTCGGTGCTCACCGCCGAAGGCGTCTCGCCGATCGAGGTCGAGGGAAAAACCTTCGACCCGCACATCGCCGAGGCGATCGGAACTGCGGAGCCGAGCGACGGTGTACCCGATAACACCGTGGTCCAGGTTTCGGAGAAGGGCTACATGCTCGGCGACGAGCTGCTGCGCCCCGCGAAGGTCATCGTCGCAAAGCACTCCGACGAAGCGTTAGGGGGCCTCTAGAGAAGCCCCCTTATGAACTACAAGGACTACTACGCGACGCTTGGAGTCTCCAAAGACGCCAGCGAGAAGGACATCAAGTCGGCGTATCGCCGGCTCGCGCGTAAGTGGCATCCCGACACAAACCCCGATAACCCAAAAGCGGCTGAGGAGAAGTTCAAGGAAATCTCCGAGGCCTACGAAGTGCTCGGCGACACGCAGAAGCGCCGCAAGTACGACATGCTGGGCGCCGATTGGCAGGAGGCGGCGCAGCAAGCCGAGCAGCAGCAGCGTTACCGTACGCACTTCGAAAGCGAAGGCTTTGACTTCGGCAACATCGGCGGAGCGAGCGGCTTCTCCGACTTCTTCGATCTCTTCTTCTCCGGCATCGGCCGGCGCGCAAGCGCACCTTCGAGCAGCGCGAAGCGCGGTCAGGACATCGAGTCGACGATCGAGCTTTCCCTGCGCGACGCGTATGAGGGCGGAAGGAAATCGCTTTCACTGCAAGTCGAAGATGTTTGCCCGCGTTGTCACGGCACCGGAACGGAGCACATGCGGCTCTGCCCGCAGTGCCACGGCACCGGGCACGTCGTCGTCACGAAGAAGTTCGAGGTGAACATACCGCGCGGCGTGAGCGAAGGACAACGCATTCGCCTCGCCGGTCAAGGCGGAAGCGGTTCGCCGAACGGTGATCTCTATCTCGTCGTGCACATCCTCGACGATCCGACCTATCAGCGTAAAGGCAACGATCTCTACGTCGACTTGCCCGTCAATCTCTACGATCTCGTTCTCGGCGGTGAGGTCAAGGTGCCGACGATGAGCGGCCCCGTTTCGATGCGCATCCCCGAAGGGACGCAGAACAATCGCTTGCTGCGCCTTGCCGGAAAGGGCATGCCGAGCGTGAAAGGTGCGAGCACGGGCGATCAGTACGTGCGTTTAATCGGCCAGCTTCCACAACAACTCTCCGAGAAAGAGCGCAACCTCTTCAAAGAACTCGCAAAACTTCGCAACGGCAAAAAGCAATGATGAGCGGGCACGGGCTGATGTGGGGCGACCTCTACAGCCCAAACAAACCGAAAGTGCGGCGCCGCATCGACTGGCGCAGAATCGGCGCGCTCTTCTTGCCCTATTGGCGCCCGCAGACGCTCGTGCTCGCTTGCATCGTCGTCTCCTCGCTGCTCGGTCTCGTTCCGGGCTTCATGACCGCGAACATCATCGATGCCGCGCTCCCGCACCGAAGCCTGACGCTCCTGGGCATCGATCTCGCGATCATCGTTGCCTCGGCGCTCGTCTCCGCAGCGATCGGCGTCGCGCAGGGCTACCTGAACTCTCTCGTCGGCGAGGGCATCATGCGAGACATCCGCACGAGCCTCGTTTCACATTTGCACCGCATGCCGATCCCGTTCTTCACCGGCACGAAGACCGGCGAGATCATGAACCGCGTCTCGAACGACGTCGATAACGTCGACAACGTCGTCACGGGAACGCTAACGCAGATCGTCACGAACGTCGTCATCATCGCAACGACGCTCGTCGCGATGTTCGTCTGGAACTGGCGGCTCGCACTGCTCTCGGCGGCGGTCGTGCCGCTGATGACGCTCCCGCTCGGACCCGTCGGCCGCCGCATGTACGACGTTCGCCTACGTACGAGGCGGCAACGCGACGAGATCGAATCGATCACGCAAGAGACGCTCTCCATCTCCGGCATCATGCTGATCAAATCGTTCGCGCGCGAGCTCTTCGAGAGCAAGCGCTTCTACGAGGTCGGCACGAAACTGATGAACCTCGAGATTCGTCTTGCGATGGTCGGACGGTGGTTCCTCGCAATGGTTACCGCAATGGTGATCGTCGGACCGGTGATCGTCTGGCTCGGCGGCGGCTGGATGGCGATCCAGCACTCGCTGCAGGTCGGCGTCATCGTCGCATTCGTCAGCTTCATTCAATCACGCCTCTACGGACCGGCCGCAGCGCTCGCGGGGATTCAAGTGCAGATCGTGAGCGCGCTCGCGGTGTTCGAGCGCATCTTCGACTACCTCGACATGAAGACCGAAGAGTACAACACGCCGGGAGCCGTTGCGCTTCCAGCGATCCGCGGCGACATTCGCTTCGAGGACGTCACGTTCGGTTACACCGAAGCGCGCCGTATTCTCGAGCACGTCTCGTTTGACGTGCAGCATGGGCAGGTTGCTGCCTTCGTCGGCCCGACCGGCGCCGGCAAGACGACGATCACCGAGCTCGTGCCGCGCTTCTACGACCCGCAAGAAGGGCGTGTGCTCGTCGACGGACACGACGTGCGGACGGTAACGCTCGACTCGCTACGTCGCGACATCGGTATCGTCACGCAGGAGACGTACCTCTTCCACGACACGATCGCGAGCAACCTTCGCTACGGTAAGCCCGATGCAACCGATGCTGAGCTCGCCGCCGCAACGACGGCGGCCAACATTCACGATTTCATCGTCTCTCTTCCCGAAGGTTACGAAACGCTCGTCGGCGAGCGCGGCCACAAACTCTCCGGCGGAGAGCGTCAGCGCCTCGCGATCGCACGCGTCCTCTTGAAGGATCCGCGCATTCTCATCCTCGATGAGGCGACGAGCGCGCTCGACTCGCACAGCGAGGCGGCAATACAAGCGGCGCTCGAGCAGCTCATGCGTGGGCGCACGAGCCTCGTCATCGCGCATCGCCTTTCGACGATTCTCTCGGCCGACGTTATCTTCGTCGTCGAGCGCGGACGCATCGTCGAGCAGGGCACACATCCGGTGCTCCTCGCGCGCAACGGTGCGTACGCGCGGCTCTACCGCAAGCAGTTCAGAGATGACGCGCCGTACAATCGCGATCTCGAACTCAGCCGGCAAGGACTTTAGCGATCGCGCCGATCGTGTTCCAGTTTCGCACCGTTACGCGAACGCCGAGGAGCCTATCCATGCGTCCGAGGTACCCGATCGTCTTCATGTGACGCCGGTACAGGCCGAAGACGAACTGACCTTTCCATCCGACCACGCGCACGAGCCATTCACGCTCCGACGGAAACGCTGCCGGAAGCGCCGGCGGTTGAGCGATCCGCTTTGAAAGGACGCCCACGAAACGCACGACGTCCGGTCGCACGCGCTCGGCGGCAAACGGGTCCTCCCGAACGAGACGTGCGATCTCGCGCCCGTCGCACATCATGACCTCCGCCTCAAAAGGGAGCCTGCGCCGCAGTTCGGCGAGAAACTTTGTGCGGGAGCCAGGTCGGCGAACGACCAGCGTGCCCGCGGCGCCGACGTTTACGACGTCGTAGGTGCGTAACGTGCGCGCGAGTTCGCTCGGCCGAAACGTCTTGTGCCCGCCGACGTTCACGCCGCGCAGGAAGACGACGAGCGGCACTACCGGCCGCTCTCGAGCGGCGCTCCCGTTGCTTTGCGAACCTCATCTTCGCTCACGCCCGAAGCGGTCTCGCGCAAGATCAAGCCCTTCGGCGTCACGTCGATGACCGCTAGATCGGTGATGATGCGATTGACGACGCCGCGACCCGTAAGCGGAAGCGTGCATTCACGCACGATCTTGTGCTCGCCGCCCTTCGCAGTGTGCTCCATCATCACGATGACGCGCTTTGCGCCATGGACGAGGTCCATCGCGCCGCCCATGCCTTTGACCATCTTGCCCGGAATCATCCAGTTCGCGAGATCGCCGCGCTCCGAGACTTGCATCGCGCCGAGCACGGCGACGTCGATGTGCCCGCCGCGAATCATGCCGAACGAGAGCGAGGAATCGAAGAACGAGGCCCCGGGGAGAACCGTCACCGTCTCCTTCCCCGCGTTGATCAGATCGGGGTCTTCTTCGCCTTCGTACGGATATGGGCCGAGGCCGAGAATGCCGTTCTCGCTTTGAAGCACGACCGTCACTCCGGGCGGCACGTAGTTAGGCACGAGCGTCGGCAGGCCGATGCCGAGATTCACGTACTGACCATCACGCAACTCTCTTGCAACTCTTCGCGCCAGCTCTTCCCTTGTTAACGCCATCGCTACGCACCCTCCGCTTTTCGGGTCGTGACGCGCTCGATGCGCTTTCCTTCGGAGCCGACGTGCACGACGCGTTGTACGAAGATGCCGGGCAGATGGACGTCCTCCGGCGGAATCCCGCCGGGTTCGACGAGCTCCTCGACTTCCGCAATCGTGACGCGTCCGGCCATCGCGCAGAGCGGATTGAAGTTCCGCGTCGCTTTGTGGAAGACGAGATTCCCCTGCCGATCGCCGATCGACGCGCGAACGAGCGCGAAATCGCAGATGATTCCCCGCTCGAGCAGGTAGTCACGCTCTCCAAAGCGCCGAACTTCCTTCCCCTCAGCGACGAGCGTTCCGACGCCTGCGGGCGTGTAGAACGCCGGAATTCCGCAGCCGCCGGCACGTAAGCGCTCGGCGAGCGTCCCCTGCGGAACGAGCTCGACCTCGAGTTCACCGTTCAAGAACTGTCGTTCGAACTCGCGGTTCTCACCGACGTAGGAACCGGTCGTGCGGGCAATACGCTTGTGGTCGAGCAGCACGCCGAGCCCCCATCCGTCCACGCCGCAGTTGTTGCTCACCGTCACGAGATCCGTCGCGCCCTGCTCGAGCAGCGCGTGAATCAAGTTATGCGGGATTCCGTTGAGCCCGAAGCCCCCGACCGCGAGCGAGGCGCCGCTCGGGATGTCCGCCACCGCCGCGGCGCAGCTTTCCAGCACTTTGTCCATACTCCGGCTGGATATGCGGCCTTGGACGGAGCGCCTCCCCTAGGCGTGGAAACGCCTGGCTATGGCCACGATCGCCCCGCACGGGGCACATACCGAAGACGATGAAGCACTCATGCTCGCGGTCGTGCGCGAGCTTGTCTTGGAGCGCGTCGCACCGCGCGCTGCGCAGATCGACGAGAGCGGCGAGTTTCCGATGGACCTCAAGCAACTCTTCGCCGAGAACGACCTCCTCGGGATTCCCATCCCCACCGAGTACGGGGGCTTGGGCGGCTCCTTCCTCACCTACGTCAAAGTGGTCGAGGAGATTGCGAAGGCATGTGCCACGAGCTCGCTCATCGTCGCCGTGCAAGAACTGGGAATGCTGCCGATTCTCATCGGCGGGACCGAAGCGCAGAAGCGCCGCTACCTTCCCAAACTCGCATCGGGCGAGTGGATATGCGCCTATGCGCTCACCGAATCGACGAGCGGCTCCGACGCCGCAGGATCGATGCGCACGCGCGCCGAGAAGCGCGGCAACTCGTACGTGCTCGACGGAACGAAGATTTGGATCACGCACGGCAGCATCGCCGACGTCGTCTGCGTCTTTGCCGTCACCGATCCTTCGCAGGGCCCGCGCGGTATCAGTGCTTTCATCGTGGAGAAGGGCTTCAAAGGGTTCCAGGTCGGTAAGAAGGAGCGCAAGATGGGAATCCGCGGATCGCCGACCGTCGAGCTCCACTTCGACGGCTGTGTCGTTCCCGCGGAAAATTTGCTCGGTGCCGAAGGTGAAGGCTTCAAGATCGCAATGAAGGTGCTCGACAAGTCACGTCCGGGAATTGCGGCGCAGGCACTCGGCATCGCTGCGGGCGCGCTCGACTACGCGACGGAGTACGCGAAAGAACGCGTCGCCTTCGGCAAACCGATCGGACAGCATCAGGGCGTCGGCTTCATGCTCGCCGACATGAAGACGGAGGTCGAGGCTGCGCGCCTTCTCCTCTATGAAGCTGCGCGGCGCTGCGACTCGAACGACCCCGAGGTCACGCTCTGGGCCGCGCTCGCGAAGCTGAAGTGCGGCGATGTCGCAATGGCCGTTACGACGGACGCCGTTCAGATTCTCGGCGGCTTCGGATACTCTGCCGACTACCCCGTCGAGCGCATGATGAGGGACGCCAAGATCACCCAAATCTACGAGGGGACGCAGCAGATCCAGCGTCTTGTCATCGCTCGTAACCTTGTCGGCAAGGGAGGCAAGGGAACCGCCTCGTAGGCGCGAACCAACTCACCGGCATTTACGTTGCCGGGACGGACCTTTTCCCGAAGGGAGGTGAATAGATTGAGGAAGATTCTTGCTACGCTTTTGGCGACAGCGTTCTTGACGACCGGTGTCGCGATGGCTGCGACGATGGGAAAGCCAACGCCTAAGCCCACGCCGCATTCGATGATGCACATGAAAGCCACGCCGAAGCCGAAGCCCAAGACCAAAGCAACGCCGAAGCCGAAGACCAAGGCGACGCCGAAGCCAAAGGCAACCCATAAGCCCTAACGACAGGGATTCGTTCTCATTCATTCACCGGCGCAGTCGTTTTGGCTGCGCCGGTTTCTTCATGACGACCTTTCCCGTCGGACAGAGCTGCAGGAGCGGGCAGCGATCGCACAGCGGTCGCGGCGCCTTACAGATCGCGCGTCCATGCAGGATCAGCCAGTGCGTCGCGAGCCCCCACTTCGCTTTCGGTACGAGCTGAACGAGGTCGCGCTCCACGTCGAGCGGCGTCTTTCCGAGCGTCAAGCCCAGACGATGTGCGACGCGAAACACGTGTGTGTCGACGGCGAGTGCGGGCTCGTCAAACGCGTTCGCCATCACGACGCTCGCCGTCTTGCGCCCGACGCCGGCAAGCGATTCGAGCGACTCGCGATCGCCCGGAACGGTGCCGCCGAAACGCTCTGTGATGTCGTGGGCAGCCCTGATGACGTTCTTCGCCTTCGCACGAAAGAAGCCGCAGGACTTGATGATTCGCTCGACGTCGCGCTGCTTCGCGCTTGCCAACTCCTTGGCCGTCGGATACCTTGCGAAGAGCTGCGGCGTTATCATGTTCACGCGCGCATCGGTGCACTGCGCGGACAGGATGACCGCGATGAGCAGCTCGTATGGGTTTGCGTGCTCGAGCGCAGTCGTCGCCTTCGGGTACGTACGCTCGAGAATCTTCAACTGCTCGAGCGCGACGCTGCGCGAGACTCTCTTCTTCGGAAAAGGAATCGCCGGCACGAGGGAATCTCTATGGGAGGGCGAGGTCGCCGTCCTGCACGTCGAGGAGTCCCTCACGCCGCAGGCCTTCTACGAGCCTGCCGATCTCGGCCGCACTGCGTTGCGGCAATACAGCACGCAGGCCGCGACGGAGGTCGAGCAATGAGATACGCTTCCCCGGCGGCAGGTCGCGGAGCAGATCGATGATGCGGCCGCGCGCGTAGCGCGAGCTTTGCTTGAACGGACTCCTCGCCTTCCCGTTACGCCTCGGCGAGGTGCGTATCGGACCACTTTCGCAGGTGCGTAGCAGGGGACATGCGGCGCACTGCGGAGTTCGCGCCGTGCAGATCTGCGCGCCGAGATCCATCAGCGCAGAGGCGATCGTGTACCCGCTTCGCCCTATTGCCTTCACGGCTTTGCGGCCGAGGCGCCGAACGAGGCGGCCAATGTTCACGTCGACGGGAACATCGTCGAGACCGTACGCGAAGGCACGAATTGCAGCCGCCGTGTAGGAGCCGACACCGGGTAGTGCGCGCAGCGCCACGCGGTTACGTGGAATTATCCCACCGTGGTCCCGCACGACGGCGACGGCGGTCGCGTGCAGGCGCAAGGCGCGCGCATTGTAGCCTAACCCCTTCCATTCGCGCAGGACGTCGCCCGCGTTCGCCGTCGCGAGCGCGCGCAGCGTGGGGAAACGACGCATGAAGGCCTCAAACTTCGGAACGACGCGATCGACCTGCGTCTGCTGCAGCATCACCTCGCTCACGAGCGTGCGATAGGGGCTGCGCTCCTGACGCCACGGAAGATCGGCACGCCCACGTTTCCTGTACCACGCGAGCAGCGCGCGTCGCGACGTCGTCATGCGCGAAGCGAAGCAATCGCTTCGCCGATACGCGCGATGCCCTGGCCGATCTCGGTGCGCGTCACAGCGGTAAGCGCCAGTCTGAACTGATGATCTCCGCCGGAGCCGGGATAGAAGGCCTCGCCGAAGAGGAAGGAGGCGCCTCGGCGCTCGGCTGCGTCGAGCAGCGCGCGGGCGCGAAGGTCACGCGGTGTCGTCGCCCAGAGATAGAAGCCGCCGCGTGGCGCGGCGACGCGAACGGTTCGCGGCCATCTCTTGGCAATTGCCTCGTCGGCAAGGTCTCGCCGCAGCAGAAGCTCCGAGCGAAGTTGCTCGACGTGTGCGTCGTAACCACGCTCGAGATAGTCGAGAATCGCGGCTTGAACGTAGAGACTCGTTGCCATGTCGTAGGCCTGCTTTCGCAGCAGCAGACGCTCGAGCACGACATGCGGCGCAACAAGCCACCCGACACGCAGACTCGGCGCAATCGTCTTGGAAAAGGTGGAGAGGTAGACGACGCAGTCCGGCGCCGATGCGAGAAGCGGCGGCAAGCGCTCCGGCGCGAGCGGTCCGTACGGATCGTCCTCGACGATCGGCACACCGGCGCGACGCGCGATCGTCGCGAGCCTCTCGCGTCGATCTGCGTTCATCATTGCGTTGGTCGGATTGTGAAGCGACGGCATCGTGTAGATGAAGCGCGGGCGACGCGTCCGAAGCACCGCCTCGACATGGTCGACGCGCATACCTTCATCGTCGACCGGGACCGGCACCGCGCGCAGTCCGCAAATTTGAAAGATCTGCAGCGCACCTGGATACGACGGACTCTCCACGATGATCTCGTCGCCGGGCTCGGCAAGACTCTGCGCAACGATCATGATGCCCTGCGTCGAGCCGGTGAGCATGATAACGTCGCGCGCATGCACCTTCGCGCCGCGTGTGGCCATGCGCGCCGCGATCGCTTCGCGTAGCGGTGCGTAGCCTTCGGAGTCGCCGTACGAGAGCACGAACCGCGGATCGCGCGCGACGCGTGCAAAGGATTTCGCGAGCTCGCCGAGCGGAGAGGGCTCGTCCGGCGCAACGCCCTGCACGAAAGAGATGCGCCCAGGCTCCTGTTTCGCCGCGAGCTCGCCGAGAATGTTGGGAAACTCGCCGACGCGCCAGGGCGGCAGCGTTACCCACCATGGAACGCCTGCCGAGCGCTCCCGCCGCTCGGTCTGCGCGGCGACCCGCGACCCGGAGCCGACGCGTTGGGCGATCAACCCCTCAGTGGCGAGCTCGCGGTACGCATGGACGATCGTACTTCGGTTCACTCGGAGGCGCTGCGCCATCTCCCGTTCTGCGGGCAGGCGCGCCGACTCCGGGAGCGTGCCCGCCAAGATGGCGGAGCGCAAGTGCTCGTAGATTTGCCGGTAGAGCGGGACGATGGACGCTCGGTCGAGCTCCGGGACCGCGGACCCTCCAAGCTTGAACATGGATCGGTCCCATGTTCGCGTCCGACGCGCGTCGAAGCCTTTGCTCGTAGAAATCGGTTAGCATGGGAGCGCGAAAGGAGCACGAGTTGACTGATCACCAGGTGGACGCCGTCGTCATAGGAGCGGGGCCGGGCGGCTATCACGCCGCGATTCGGCTTGGGCAGCTCGGCAAAAAGGTGCTTTGCGTCGATCGCGACGAGGTCGGCGGCGTCTGTTTGAACTGGGGTTGCATCCCGACGAAGGCGCTGCTTCACGTCGGCGAGATCGCGCGCCACATCCGCGGCGCACCGGAGCTGGGGCTCAACCCGGGCGAGCTGCGCATCGACCGTGAGCGCATCGCGAAGTTCAAGACCGACGTCGTCAACGCGAACGTGAACGGCGTGAAGACGCTTTTCAAAGGAAACAACGTCGAGTTTCTCTACGGGCAGGCATCATTCAAGAGCCCGACCGAGATTGCGCTCAAAACCAAAGGCGGAGAGGATCGCATCACCGCCAAGCATGTCGTGATCGCGACCGGCTCGGCGCCCGTCGACGTGAAGGCGTGGCCGCGAGATGGTACGACGATCATTAACTCCGACGACGCCGTGAAACTCGAATCGACCCCGAAGGAGCTGCTCGTCATCGGCGGCGGCGTCATCGGCCTCGAGTTCGCGACCATTTACACCCGGCTCGGTGCGAAGGTACTCGTTATCGAGGCTCTCCCGCAGATTCTTACGGGCACGGACGTCGAGGTCAGTAAGGCGCTCGGACGCATTCTCAAAAAGCAAGGCGTTGAGATCATGCTCTCCACAACGGTCGGCAAGCTTGAGAAAGACGGCAAGGTCGTCAAGGCGACGTTCAAAGGCGAAGGCACCGGCGGTAAGGATGAGACGCGCACCTTTGAGATGGTGCTCGTCGCGGTCGGCCGCCGCCCGGTGACCGACGGCTTGAACCTCGCCGCGGCGGGATTATCGACCGACGACAAGGGCTTCATCTCCGTCGATCAGCAGATGCGAACGAAGGTCGGGAACATCTTCGCGATCGGCGACGTCACCGGAGCGCCCCTGCTCGCGCACCGCGCGATGAAGCAAGGCGTCGTCGCGGCAGAGGTGATCTCGGGAAGCCGTTCTGCGGCGTTCGATCCGATCGCGATTCCGAACTGCATCTATACCGACCCGGAGGTTGCGACGGTCGGTCTCTCCGAGGAAGAGGCGAAAGCCAAAGGCTACGATGTACGCATCGGTAAGTTCCCCCTCGCGGCGAGCGGGCGCGCGCGCACGATGAACGAGAGCGACGGCCTCATCAAGCTCGTCGGTGACGCGAAGACCGATGTACTTCTGGGCATGCACATCGTTGCGCCTCAGGCGGAGTCGATGATCGGTGAGGGCGTGATCGCGCTCGAGATGGGAGCGACACTCGAAGACATCGGCCTCTCCGTGCATCCGCATCCGACGCTCACCGAGTCCATCATGGAAGCCGCCGAAGCGGCGCACGGAAAGGCGATTCATATTCTCAACCCAAAGCCGAAGACGCCGGCTGCCGTATAGGAGCATGTGAGCACGGCGCGCCTCATCGATCTCGGACGCAAACCGTACCGCGAGGTGTGGGAACTTCAGCACATGTTGCACGAGCGAGTCCGCGAGGGAAAGGCTCCCGAGACCTGGATCGCGGTCGAGCATGAGGCTGTCATCACGCTCGGGCGCAACGCGAAGAGTGCGAACGTGCTGCTGCCTCGCGAAACGCTGCTCGCGCGCGGGATCGACGTCGTGGAGATCGAGCGCGGCGGCGACGTGACCTATCACGGGCCCGGACAGCTCGTCGTGTATCCGATTCGCCGCCTGGAGCGATTCCGCGAAGTCGTTCCGCTCGTGCGCGCGCTCGAGGAGGCGGTGATTCGGGCCTGCGCGGTTTTCGGGGTTGAGGGATCGCGCTGGACCGAGCACGCCGGCGTCTGGGTCGGGCGCAACCAAATCTGCGCCATCGGCCTTGCCGTGCGGCAGATGACCTCGCTTCACGGGATCGCCTTCAACGTCTCGACGCAGCTCGACTACGATCGCCTCATCAACCCTTGCGGCCTCACCGACCACGGCCTGACTTCGCTCTCCAAGGAAACAAAACGCGTCGTCTCCATGAGCGAAGCCAAGACGGCTTTGTTCATGGCAGTGGAAAAAGTCTTCGATCTCCGCTTTGTCAGCGCGGACGAACCGCGACGAGCGTACACGGGGCGTGAGACCGCTCACGCGAGTACATGATATGGCCATCGAAATCGACCTAACGACGCTGCGTAAGCCGGATTGGCTTCGCGTTCGCCTGCCCTCCGGCGACAACTACGAGCGCGTCAAAGCCGAAGTTCGCGGACTAAAGCTGCACACGGTCTGCCAGGAGGCCGCGTGCCCGAACCTCGCCGAGTGCTGGGGCGTGGGAACGGCCACGATCATGATTCTCGGTGACGTCTGTACGCGCGGTTGCCGCTTCTGCAACGTCAAGACGGGAACGCAGCACGGAACCGTCGATTGGCTCGAGCCCGTTCGCGTTGCGCAGGCGGTGCAAGAGCTTGGCTGGCGATATCTCGTGCTGACGGCGGTGGATCGCGATGACCTCACCGACGGCGGAGCCCTCATCTTCGCGAACACCGTGCGTGAGATTCACGGGCGCGTGCCCGACGCGCGCGTCGAGATTCTCAGCGGCGATTTCGCCGGGGATTTGCGCGCGCTCGACATCGTCATGGATGCCGAGCCTGACGTCTTTGCACACAATTTGGAAACGGTGCGCCGCCTCACGCCGATCGTGCGCGACCGGCGCGCGGGTTACGACCAAACCTTGCGCGTGCTCGAGCATGCGAAGCGACGGGCACCGCAGCGTTTCACGAAAACCTCGATCATGCTCGGTCTCGGTGAGCGTGACGATGAAGTGGAGCGCGCAATGGAAGACGCGCGTTCGATCGGCGTCGACATCTTCACCATGGGGCAGTACTTGAGGCCGACCAAGAAGCATCTACCCGTGACGACCTACCTCACGCCGCAGCGTTTTGCGGAGCTCGGCGCGCTTGCCCGGTCGAAGGGCTTCCACCAGGTCGTCTCGAGCCCGCTCTCTCGCTCCTCCTATCACGCGGAACAGGCCTTCCCGAAGAGCTCCTAGGGGAGCGAGGGTTTAGCCGAGCCGGAGGGCAACTCTCCGGGGGGCCAGGTTGATAAGTTTAATAGGCACCTGGCCGTGCCCCGTGGGAGAAGCTGAATGGAAAGAACCTTCCTCCGCGCGCTTGCCGCCGTCTTAGCGACGGCGTCCTTCGCGTGCTCTTCGATTCCGGCCCTTGCCGACGGCGGCACGGTTGACGCGATGTCCCAAGGTGTCGTCAGCGGCGCGAACACGGCAATCAAGAATGCCATGGACGCCGACGCGCAGCGGCGGGCCAAGAGGCTCAGCCCCGCGACGGTCGGTCAGGCACCGCCGGTGCAGCAGCCGAAGCCGAGTTCACCACAAGGGTTGCCGGTCGGTTTCACCTATACGCTCGATGCGTCGCTCGCGCTGCCGTTCGGAAATGTCGGAAGCTTCTCGGGAAAGTGGCTGCCGGGCGGTATGGACGCAGTGCTCGGTTACGGCTTCTCCCCGTATTCACGCGTCTCGGCGTACTTCTACGAGATCCAGCACTACCCGTACGGCTTCAACTCGGGCACGGTTCCACTCTACCTTCAGGGACTCGCGACGCCGATCGGCTCCGAGAATCTCGGTACGCTCGAGCCGCAGCTCAATCTTACGACGAAGGACCGCTTCCTGCTCTTCAACTACGAGCAGCTCATCGACCTCGGTAAGGTGATGGGACACGAAGTCCCACTCGTGATCTCGCCCACCTTCGTCTCGCGGTGGTCCACGATCGCCGCGTCGGGCAACGGCACAGATGTCGTTCCGTTCGAAACCGTGCCGGGCACCGGGACGCCGTACTACGACGTGCACACGCGCACCGCGCAGTACTACTCGCTCGCCTTTACGCTGCCGTTCCTGAAGTCGCCGAAGTTCTTCGGTACGTTCACGCTCGCGCCGACGACGCTCGTTCATCTCGCCGGCCTCAATCAGGTGAATGCTACTCAGCTGTATCAGATTCTCTACCTCGAGTACGACATGACGCCGACGACGACGCTCTTCCTCGAACCGCAGAGCTCGCGCGATTATCTGCCGCTCGACCCATACGCGGAGCACATTTTCGACTACTTCGCCGGCGTCTCGCAACGCTTCGCAAAGTACGGTTTCGTGCAGCTCGTGCTCAACAGCGGCGGCCCGACGAACTACAGTCCGTACGGCATATCCGCGCTGACGTGCCAAGCCCTGCCGTGCAATCCCAACGAAGTCGTTCCGACGGTGGGCGGTCTCAAGGCGACGCAACTTCAGTTCCAAATCGGCATCGGCTCGCCGAGCGTCATCCCGTTCTAGCTCTCAGCGCATGAAGGTAATCACTATGAAATTCGCACAGATCGTCAAGACGCTCGCGTTCCTCTCGGCTGCCTCGCTCGTCGCGTGCAGCACGAAGGGCGGCCCGGCCGTACCTGCATCAAAAAGCGTCGCTACCGGCACTGCGGTGACGCAGACTATCGTCGGACTCGGGGATAGTCTCACCGCCGGCGAACAATCCGACGGCCTTCTCGGGCAGACCGGTGTTGCGTTACCGGACTCGACGACGGTCTTCTCGCCGATCGCGGCGATCGGGATGATACCGCCGACCCAGGAGAACGGCTGGTTTTCACTCTTCTACTCGGATGCGAAGAGCATGACGTGGGACGAGCAGGCGACGGGGTCGACGTCCGCGCTTCCGCTTATCGTCGGTATCGCCGACCAAGGAGGCCTCGGCACGCAAATTCTTCCCGCGAACACAGCGTATACCGGCGGCGTTCCGTTCTACACGATCCCCGGCGACTCGAGCTGCGATACGCTCAACACCGATGCCTATACGTATAGCAACGACGCAAGCACGACGATTCGCGTTAATCCGACGTCGACGACCTACGACCTCGGTATTCCGTCGCTGACCTTGCATGAGGCAATCGCGATGTACCAGCCGACGTCGCCGCAATGCAGCGAGCTCTACAATCCGCCCACAAGCACGGCGGAGGCCGAGATCGACGCCCTACAGTCGCTCGTCGGCGGCGAGTCCGAATACTTCTATCCCGTCATGGAGAAGTACAGCCCGCCCGGCTCCGAAGTAACGCCGCTTCAGGCCGCGGTCGCGCTCCATCCGACGCTTACGACGGTTTGGCTCGGTGCCAACGACATGCTCAAGTACATCTTCTCCGGTGGAACGGCCCCCGGGCTCGATACCACCGAGGCGCTCGTGAAAGCCGACATGACGACGATCATCAATACGCTCAAGAGCGCCGGCTCGAACGTCATCGTCGCCGATCTTCCGGACGTCATCGAAGCGCCGCAGTTTCAAGAGGTAGGCATCCCGCCGGACGGAATAGCGCAGTGCGAAATCCAGACCTGGCTACCGTGCCTCATCTACGAAGTAGCGGGCGCAACGTACGGATGCAACTACTCTAACTCCGGCACGTCGCCGTGCTCGACGGTCTGGGCCGACGCCGAGGGCGAGACCGAGCTCCTCGAGAGCGACTACTCGTTCCTCGACCCCTCCGGCTCGCAGAACGCATTTCTCACGGAGACGGGGCTGATCTCATTGCTCGAAGGAGCGACGCTGACGGCGAGCGAGAACGGCACCGACTACGTCACCGCGTCATTCGCGACGCAAGTGCAAGCCGTTAATACCGCGATCAATGATGGGATCGAGGCCGCTGCGACGGCGACCGGCGCGGCATACGTTCCGGTCGATCAAATCTTCGGGGGGATCTACAGCGGCTCGGGGACGTACTTTGATGAAGCGGCCTCGGTCGATCCGGGGGTCTGCTGTACTCTTGCATTCGGGGGCGGCTTGGTCACCTTCGACGGACTCCATCCGTCGGACACGGGCTATGCCTTGATCGCCAACGCCTTTGTGAGTGCGGCGAACGCCAAGTTCGGAACGAGCCTCACAGCGATTTCGCCGTCATCGGCCTGGAGCGGTGCGGGCGGAATCTACGCGCCGTATCCCGACCCGTACGCTCCGCACTGATGCGCCGTCGCGGAATCTACGCGTAGATTCCGCGAAGTTTTAGCGCCCTGACGACGCGGTCGATGGCCAGCGTGTAGGCGGCAGTGCGCAGCGTCGCTCCGCGGCGCTCTGCGATCTTCCGAATCTCGTGGAGATTCGTCAGCAGCACGTCCTCGAGACGCTCGTTGACCTCGTGCTCTTTCCAGAAGTAGCCCATGCGGTCTTGGGCCCACTCGAAGTATGAAACGGTCACGCCCCCGGCGTTCCCCATGATGTCCGGGATCACGGTGATGCCGCGCTCCTTGAAGATGCGATCGGCCTCCGGGCTGGTCGGCCCGTTCGAGCCCTCGACGATAAGCTTCGCCTTGACCTGCCCCGCGTTTTGGGCGGTGAAGACGTTCTCGAGGGCCGCCGGAACGAGTACGTCGCAGTTTGACAGGAGCATCTCCGCGTTACCGATGCGCTCGCCCCCGGCGAAACCTTCGAGCGTGCGAAATTTCGCGGCGTGGCTCAGGGCGGCATCGATGTTCACGCCCTTCTCGTTGTAGTAGGCTCCGCTAATGTCGGAGATCGCGACGACTTTGCAGCCGCGTTCCGCAAAGAGTTTCGCCGCATGCATGCCGACGTTACCGAATCCCTGGATGACGATCGCGGCCCTGCTTGCGTCGATGCTCATCTTCTGCATCTGATCGAGCGCGCAGATCGTTACGCCCCGGCCGGTCGCCTCCACGCGCCCGCGGGAGCCGCCGATCTCGAGGGGTTTGCCGGTGACGACGCCCGGCACATTCTGCCGAACGTGCATCGAGTACGTGTCCATGAACCACGCCATGACCTGCGGCGTCGTATTCACATCGGGCGCCGGAACGTCTTTATCGGGGCCGACGACTTCGACGAGCTCCGCTGCGTATCGCCGCGTGATGCGTTCGAGCTCGCTCGAGGAGAGCGTTGTTGGGTCGCACGTCACCCCGCCTTTCGAGCCCCCGAAGGGAAGGTCGACGACGGCACACTTCCACGTCATCCAGAATGCCAGCGCCGTGACCTCGTCGAGCGTGACGCCGGGATGATAACGAATGCCCCCCTTTGCCGGCCCTCGTGCGAAGTTGTACTGCACGCGATAGCCCGTGAATACCTCGAACTCGCCTGAGTCGCGCTGGAACGGAATCGAAAAAATGATCTGACGCGAAGGATGCGTCAGAATCCGACGCATCCCCGAATCGAGCTCTAGAAGGTCCGCAGCCTCGTTAAAATAAGCAATCGCCTCCCCGAAAATGGAGACATCCCGCACGGCGGCACTGGTCATAGCAGAGCCTTTATTTTGGTGACGGTGCCTCTCCTTCGCACGTGTCATCCCGAGCCCTTCGACTGCGCTTCGCGCGCTCAGGGTAAACCGAGTCGAGGGACCGAGGCAAGCTCACGCTACGAGGCGCCTCCCTCGGGATGACAGCTTCACACGTTGAAGCGAAAGTTGACGACGTCGCCCTCCTGCATGATGTAGTCCTTACCTTCGCTTCGGACCACGCCGGCGGCTCGCATCGCGTCCATCGTGCGAAACTTCAGGTAGTCGTCGTACGACACGATCTCCGCGCGGATGAAACCACGCTCGATGTCGCTATGGATTCTCCCCGCCGCCGCTTGCGCGCGTGTGCCCTTAGCGATCGGCCACGCGCGCACTTCCTTCTCTCCCGCCGTGAGAAACGTCATCAAGCCGAGCAGATCATACGCCGATGCGGCGAGCTCGTCGAGCCCGCTGCGCACGATGCCGAGGCTCGCGCGAAACTCCGCCGCCTCCGTCTCGTCGAGCGAGGCGAGCTCGGCTTCGAGTTTACCGCACAAGCGCACGACACGGCTACCTTCCTGCTCAGCGTGCGCCTTCACGACGCGTATGTAGTCTTCGGTCGTCGCGCTTGAGTCCTCGTCGACATTGGCGACGTAGATCATCGGCTTGACGGTGAGCAGGAAGGCTTCGGCTGCCACTCCGTGCTCGAGGGAGCCGGAAGCGAAGAGGCGTGCCGGACGCCCGGCTTCGAGGGAGGCCGTAAGCCGGCGCGCCGCCTCGAGACGTGGCCGCAGCTTTGCGTCGGAACGCGCTTCGCGCTCTAATCGCTCGACGCGGCGTTGCATCGTGGCGAGGTCGGCGAGCGCGAGCTCGATCGCCACGATCTCGATGTCGCGTTCGGGATCGGGCGCACCCTCGACGTGAACGACGTCGCTTGCCTCAAAGCAGCGCAGGACCATCGCGATGGCGTCGGTTTCGCGGATATGGCTCAGAAAGGCATTCCCGAGCCCCTCCCCGGCGCTGGCGCCACGGACGAGCCCCGCGATGTCGACGAAGCGCACGGTCGCCGGCACGGTGCGCGCTGCGTGCACGAGCTCCTGAAGGACCTTCAGACGTTCGTCCGGCACGGCGACTTCTCCGACATTCGGCTCAATCGTCGCAAAGGGGTAGTTGGCCGCCAGCGCGGCTGCCGAGCGCGTCAGCGCATTGAAGATCGTTGACTTGCCGACGTTGGGCAAGCCGACAATCCCACAGGAAAGGGGCATGAAAAACCCCTCTTCGCGTCGGATAAAATGAAACATGCGGAAGATGACGGTCGACAAGCTCGGCATCGACCTCTTGACTCACGATCCCGTGGTCATCCTAAAGGATGGAGACGGAACGCACTACTTACCGATCCTCATCGGTCCGTTCGAAGCGACGGCGATCGCGCTGGCGCTCGAGGGTGCGCCCGTGCCGCGTCCGCTCTCGCACGATTTGATGCGTAGCATCCTGCTCGCGCTCGGCGCGCAGCTCGAACAAGTCGTCATCCACGATATCAAAGAGTCGACGTTCTTCGCAAAGCTCGTCATTCGCACGAACGGCGATCTCCAAGAGATCGACGCGCGTCCCTCCGACGGCATCGCCCTCGCGCTGCGCGTTCAAGCGCCGATCTACGTGTCTGACAAGATCGTCCTCGAAGAATCGATCGCCGAGAAGACGCGCCCCGTCGACGACGCGGAGATGGCGCGCTTCCGCAAATTCCTCGACGACCTCAAGCCAAGCGATTTTAACAGATAGTTCTTGTCATCCCGAGCGTAGGGAGCGCAGCGAGCGGAGTCGAGGGACTTCATATCAGGGCAAGTGCAGGTTGCGAATCCCTAGATGTCCCATTGCCAGGCGTTCCACCAGGGCGTGGCGCTCGAGTTCGTGCTGAAGGCCTGTAGATCGGATGAACGCACGATCAGCCTGCGCAGTTCGTAGAGGGGCAGGTAGGAGACCGTGTCCCACATGATGCGGCTCGCCTGGCGATAGATCGCGACGCGTTGCCGAGGGTCGTTCGTCTGCAAGCCGGCGTGCTCGAGCGCATCGAGCGCCGGGTTACAATATCCTAGGATGTTGTCACCCTTCGGATAGGCTTGGTCGCAGCCGATGTACACGTGGACGTCAGGATCCCATTGCAACGTCGTCGAGTAGACCGCAAGGTCGTACTTCCCTGAGTACAGCGGCCCGGTCGGCGAGAAGATCGTGTCGTACGGATACGTGCGTAGCGCGACTTCGATGCCGATCGCCTGCAGCTCTTGTTGTATCTCGAGCGCGATATCGGCGAGGTTCGAGGAGCCGGCGATGAGCGTGAACGAGTAGGCGAGGCGCACACCGTTGCGACTGCGGATGCCGTCGGAGCCGCGCCTCCACCCTGCGGCATCGAGAACGCGGTTCGCTAGCCCAGGATCGTAGGTGTGCGGCGGAAGCCTCTCATAGCCGATGGCGGTTGGTGGAAGCGTATTGTATGCGATCTCGCCGGTACCGTGCGAGACGTTGCGAATCAGCACATCCTCGTCGATTGCATCGGCAATCGCGCGCCGTACGTTCACGTCGCCAAGGCCGGGCTTGCGGCCGTTGATCATCAGGACCTCTTGCGCGTTCCACGGGCGCAGCTCCGTCACCACGCCCGGCAACGAGCGATAGACGTCGTAGAGCGCACCGGTTGCCGAGACGATGAGATCGACGTGGTGCGCGCGCATCTCGGTCGCGATCGTCTGATCGTCGGGAATGACGTGCAACTCGATGCGTTCGAGACGCGGCACGCCCTTGAAGTAGCGCAGATTGCGCTCGAGCACGATCTCGCTTCCGCGCTGCCAGCTCACGAAGCGAAAGGGGCCTGTGCCGACGGGGTCACTGTCGAGCGCACTGCGATTGAAGTCTGCATCTTTCTCAATGATGTGCGCCGGGAGGATCGGTTTCCCGCCCTCCTGCAACGGCGCGAAGAACTGCGAGACGAACGCCGCGTCGCGTGCACGCAGGTGGACGACGACCGTGTAGTCGTCGGGCGTGTCGATCGAAGCGACCTGATCGTAGCCTTCTCGGAAGAGCGTATCGTTGTGCGGATCGACGACGGCGTGCCACGATGCGACGACGTCGCGTGCCGTGAAGAGGACGCCGTCGTGCCAGTAGACGCCGTGGCGCAAATGGTACGTGTAGGTCAGCCCGTCGCGCGAGATGCCACCGTTTGCCAAGCTCGGTACACCCGTCGCAAGATCGCCGACGAGCCTTCCCTGACCATCGGCGATGACGAGGTAGGAATAGATGAGCGAGGAGAGATCGTAGACGAGGTCCATCTCCGAGAGGTATGGGTTCAAGTGGTCGGGATCGGCGATATCGGCGATGCGCAGGACGTGCGGGATCGTCCATGGCTCGCGTCCGCCCGCCGACGTCTGCGCGACGTGCGCGCACCCGCCGACCACCGAGACGGCGAGCACTATGCAGAGCGCTCGATGCATGCGCGCTGCTTCGAGGGGAAGTTGACGATACCTCGAAAGGCGGCGTGCGGTATGGAAACGATAGAGCGCGCCGAGATCGGCGTTTTCGGCGGTTCGGGGTTTTACTCGTTGATTGAGGATGCGCGCGAGGTATGGATCGAGACACCGTACGGCGCTCCGAGCGATCGCGTCGCACTCGGTGAGATCTCCGGCCGGCGCGTCGCCTTTCTTCCACGTCATGGAAAGGACCATCGCTTCCCACCGCACGTTATCAATTACCGCGCGAACCTCTACGCAATGAAGATGCTCGGCGTGACGCACATCATCGGGCCCACGGCAAGCGGCTCGCTCGCACCGCATGTAAAGCCGGGATCGATGGTCGTCGCCGATCAGCTCGTGGATCGCACCAACGCCCGCAAAGACACGTTCTTCGACGGGCCCATCACGACGCACGTCAGCTTCGCCGATCCGTACTGCCCGACGCTGCGTCCGATCGCGATAGAGGCGCTGCGCTCGATCGGGATCGAAACGCACGAGCGTGGCACCGTCGTCGTCTGCCAAGGGCCGCGCTTCTCGACGCGCTCGGAGTCGAAGTGGTTCCAGAGCCAGGGTTGGGAAGTCATCAACATGACGCAATATCCGGAGGCCTACCTTGCGCGCGAGCTCTCGATGTGCTACGTGAATATCTCGCTCATCACCGACTACGACGTGGGGCTCGAAGGTATGCCGCCGGTCTCGCACCACGAAGTCATGCAGGTGTTCACGCGTAACAACGAGCGCACGAAGAGCGCAATCGCGCGCATCATCGAGAAAATTCCCATCGGTGCGGACTGCTCGTGCCGGCACTCCCTCGAGGGTGCGCGGTGAAAGGCGCGCCCGACCTCTCGATCTACGTTCGCGCCTTTCCGATGCTGGTACGCAAGCCGTCGGTATTCGTCGCACCGCTGCTCGGAGCCGTCGTCGCGCTCGTGCTTCAGGAGCTCGGCTACTATCTCACCGGGCCGCTCGGTGATATAGGCGCGAGCCTCTTCTTCTGGATCGCAAACATTTTCTACAGCTTCGCATTCGGCATCGCGATCATCCAGGCCGATTCGGTTGAACGCGGCCTGCGCGGTACGTTCGAGAGTGCTTGGGAGGAAGGGCGCCGCAAAGCGGGCGGCATCATTCTCGCCGCAATCGGCTTTTGGTTCATCTACTGGATCACAGGATACATCGGCTCGATGATCGGCTCGCTATCGATCGCTGCGGTGCTGAGCCTCGTCGCCGCGTTTTTCTTGATCTACACGATTCCGGCGGCAGCGATCGGCGGGCTTCCAGGGTCGCTGGCGATCGGAGGTTCGATACGCGCCGCACGCGCGGAGCCGTTCGGTGCTGCAATCCTCACCGTCGTGCTCATCGTCACCTTCCTCGGCATCTCCGGATATCCGCCGATCCTCACGACGCTCATCGCGAACGACCTAGCCACTACGTTCCATCTCGGCCCCGACGTCGCGCTGCTTCTGTGGGCATTCCTCGAAGCGCTGGCGCTCGGCTACCTCGCCTTTCCGTTCGCAAAGCAGTACGCCGACATCGCCTATCGCGCGTACTAGAGCAAAGAAAGCGCCAAAGCCATGCGGACGATTTCACTTACCATCGTTGGGCTGACGTTCGTCTGCGCGAGGCGTTGCGCTTCGTCCACGCGGTCGAGAATCGCGCTCATATGTGTGGCTGGGAGCACCGGAAGCTTGCGCAGCTCCTCTGCGTAATCGCTGAACAGCGGCGGGCCCTGCGCGCTCCGCAACACGATCCAATCACGCACGAGCCCTTTGAGAACTTCGAGCCCCGCGTCGAGCGTCTCGCGCGAGGCCCAGCCTTCTTCCGGCGTGCCACCCGCAACGACGTCGAAGAACCAACGCGCAACTTGCGTGCGCACTGATGCCTCTTGGCTCTCGATAGCAGCGAGCGCGCGTGTCACGCTGCCGTGCGCGAGGCGTGCGCCATTCTCGCACTCGCGTGCGTCGAGGCCCTTGCGCGTAAGAATCTCGGCGACGTCACGCTGGGAGAGCAGCGGGAAGCGTACCTCGATTGTGCGCGAGCGTATCGTTGGAAGCAGCGACTCCGGTGAGATCGTCGTCATGATGAGCACGACACCACGTGGGGGCTCCTCGAAGAACTTCAGCAGCGCGTTCCCGGCATGGTGCGTTGAGAACTCGAGGTCGCCGAGGAGCAAGACGCGCATGCCGCCGCTGTACGACTCCAGCGAGAGGCGTCGTATGAGCTCGCGTGCGGTCAGGTCGTCGCCGAGACGTACGCCGGCATCGCGCTCACCGATGCGCAGCGCCCCCTCGTGCTCGAGAAAGTCCGGATGCATCGCGCCCGCACGAAACAGCGCGCACGAGGCGCAGGTGTCGTCGTAGCCGATAACGCCGGGTTTGTCCGCTCGGCATAGCAGCGACTGCGCGAGCCGCCGCGCGAAGGTCTTCTTGCCGACGCCCCGCGGGCCGCTGAAAACGTAGGCGTGTGCAAGAGTCTCCGATGTCAGGTGCTCGAAGTATTCACGAGGGCCTTGCGCACCGATGACGTCGAACGCGAGATCGTTCACGGAGCAAGAATCTTCCACGCCGCGTCGAGCAACGCGCTCGGCACGAGCGTCGCGTCGAGCGTATGCCAGCGCCCGCCGCCGCGTGCCATCTGGAGATAGCCATTTCGCACGCGCTCGAAGAACGCGTCGCTTTCGCGTTCGAAACGATCCGCTCCGCTTCGCTCGCTCAGGCGAGCCGTCGCGGCCTCCGGCGCAAGATCGAGAAAAAGCGTGACATCGGGCTCGAGACCGCCGGTAGCAGCGAGGCAGAGCAGGCGAAGCGTCGGAATGTCGAGTCCGCGTCCGTGGCCCTGATAGGCAATTGTCGAATCCGCGTATCGATCGCAGAGCACGACGCGCCCTGCGGCCAACGCCGGACGAATGCGCTGCGTCACGAGCTGCGCGCGTGCTGCGTTCATCAAGAGCGCTTCCGTCAGTGGGGCAATGTCGAAGTCGCTCCCAAGGAGCAACTCGCGGACGGCATCGCCGATCGGTGTGCCGCCGGGCTCGTACGTGGCGAGCGGCGTGGAGCCGGACGCTTCGAAGCGTTGCGCAAGGCCGGAGAGGAGCGTGCTCTTCCCGCTGCCCTCAATGCCCTCAAGGGTGACGAACATTCAATCGGTCTTGAAAATGCGCACCCGGCGATTTGGTTCGAGCCCCGTGCTGCGCGACTGCAAGCGGTACTTTTCCGCCAGCTGATGCTGCATGCGGCGGACGTACGACGTCTGCGGGGAGAGCTCGACGGCCTGGCTCGTCAGCAGGACCTGATAGATTGCCTCCTCGGCTTCGCGCAGCGCGAGCTCTTCGCGATCGATCGATCCTAGGTTGAAGAGATCGCGCAAGGCATTCTGGATCTGCGTCGTCGTGTTCGTCTTGATCGAGTAGATCGGCACGTTGTCAGAGGCGATCTGCTTGAGTTTCGGTTGCTCCTTACGCTCGAGGGCCTTCAGTGCGATCACGACGTCGGCATCATCCCACGTTCGCGAAATCGTCGCGCTGATGCGAAGGTTGTGCACGGCGCGTTCGATCTTCGAACGCGACACCCCATACGGAAATATGGAAACCGGGCGCTCGATCTCCCCGCGCCCCGGAGGCTCGAACGACTCGGAGAGCACCGGCATCGAAGCGGTATCGGCTTCCTGCACGACCGTTACCTCGCCGCTCGGCTCGCGACGCCGAATCTCCGGTTGGGGCTGATAGCCGCGTAGGAGCGCATCGACTACCTCGGCGACGTTCTTATGAATCGCGAGGCGATCGCGCTCTTGAATCTCGACGACGACGTCGAAGGTGGGCGGGGCCTTGCGCTCGAGCACGGTCTTGCGCGTCCCACGGCGGCGCGCCTCTTCGTCGGAGAGCGTTACCGCGCTGATGCCGCCGACGAGATCCGTAAGCGTCGGGTTCATCAAGAGGTTTTCGAGCGTCTGCCCGTGCGCAGTGCCGATGAGCGTGACGCCGCGCTCTGCGATCGTACGCGCCGCCTCCGCCTCCGCCGCCGTGCCGATCTCGTCGATGACGACGACCTCCGGCATGTGGTTCTCGACCGCTTGGATCATCACCGCATGCTGCAACGCCGGATCGGCGACTTGCATGCGCCGCGCAAGCCCGATCCCCGAGTGCGGAACATCGCCGTCGCCGGCGATTTCGTTCGAGGTGTCGACGATGACGACGCGCTTTCGCTCGCCGGCGAGCACGCGTGCGCACTCTCGCAGCATCGTCGTCTTACCGACGCCGGGGCGCCCGAGCAGACAGACCGACTCGCCGCCGTGCAAGACGTCGAGGAGAATGTCGATCGTGCCGTAGACAGCGCGACCGACGCGGCACGTGATACCGACGATCTTGCCGTTGCGGTTGCGAATCGCGCTGATGCGGTGCAACGTCTTCTCGATGCCCGCGCGGTTGTCGCCGCCGAACGGCGAGATGCGCGAACAGATATGCGCGATGTCCTCGTTCGTCACCGAAGCGTCGCTAAGATATGTGAAATCGTGCTCGAACCGCGCCTCCGGCGGGCGTCCGAGATCGAGAACGACCTCGATGATCTCTTCGACGTTCGAAAGACGTACGAGCGCTTGACGTATCGGGAGAGGGAAGATGTCGAGAAGTTGCGTCAGCTCCCAGCTTGGGGAGACGTGCTCGGCCTTGACAGCCACGACCGCACTCTTCGATGCGGGCGGCGCCGAACCTTGCGCGCGACGGTGCTACTCGCGCACAACACGGATCGTTCGCAGCTCGGCGTCGTACGGGCCTTGAATACGGACGCCCGCTTTCAGCTCTAAACGGAGATAGTCGATGATCTCGGCGGTGATCTCTTCGCCGGGAGCGACAACGGGAATTCCCGGCGGGTATGGCGAGATCGTCTCGGCACAGATCCGTCCTTTGCTCTTGCGAAAGGGCACCGCCTCGGTTACGGCGAGGAACGCATCGCGCGGGAGCATGCGCATCGGCGGAACGGCCGGGAGGCAATGGCTACCGCGATGGAGGCGCTGCTCGAGCAGCCCCGAGGGCGCGAAGATGTCGACTGGGCGCTCGTCACGCGCCAGCTCCTCTAATGCCGTGACGAGACGCTCCATCGCCTCTCGCGTCGTGCCGATCGTAAAGAGCGCAACGACGTTGAAGAGATCGGCGAGCTCGACCTGAATGTTGTAGCGGCGTCGCAGGAGCGCCGACACCTCGTAGCCGGTGTAGCCGAGGTCGCGAACGGTCACCGCAATCTTCGTTGGATCGACGTCGAAGACCCCGGGGCGTCCCTTCAGCTCCTCGCCGAAACAGTAGAGCCCTTCGATGCGATTGATGCGCGCTCTCGCCTCTCTCGCGAGCCCGATCGTGCGGTCGAGCAGCTGCCGCCCTTGCGTCGCCATCTGTTTGCGCGCAACGTCGAGCGAGGCCACCATCGGGAGGTTCGGCGACGTGGAGAGGAAGATCTTGATGACCGCGAGCAAACGATCGATGCGCACACGCTCTCCGATCTGATGGAGCATCGCGCATTGCGAGAACGCGGAGAGCATCTTGTGCGTCGAGTTGATGCAGAGATCGGCGCTCGCGGCCGTCGCCGAGAGTGGGAGCTCGGGGTGAAAGTGGAAGTGCGGGCCCCAGGCCTCGTCGACGAGCAGCATCTTTCCGGCCTCGTGAACGATGCGCGTGATCTCGGCAAGGTCGGCTGCGACGCCGTAGTAGGTCGGCGAGACGAGATAGACCGCGGCGAGGTCAGGATGCTCGGCGAGTGTCCGTGCGACCGTCTGCGGCGTAACACAGTGGTCCATGTGCAGCTCCTGATCGACCTCCGGCTGCATGTAGACCGGCTCGGCACCGCTCATCACGAGACCGCCGAGCATAGACTTGTGAGAGTTTCGCGGCACCGCGATCTTCTGCCCCGGATCGAGCGCGGTCATCATCATGCATTGATTGCCGCTGGTCGATCCGTTGATCAAGAAAAACGTCCGATCGGCGCCGTAGGCGCGTGCCGCCAGCTCCTGAGCCTCTTTGATCGACTCGGTCGGCTGGAGCAGGTCGTCGATGCCGGGCATCGGCGTCAAGTCGATGGCGCAGATGTTGTCGCCGACGAACTCGCGAAAGGCCGCGTCCATTCCGTTGCCTTGGATATGGCCGGGCGTGTGAAACGGGATGACGCCCGCATCGACGTAGTCGAGGAGGGCCTGAAAATACGGCGTTTTTGTTTGATCCACGAGCGTGAGCTCCGCAAGCGAGGGTGAACGAAGGAAATCGAGGCGCGCCTAAGCGCGCGCGGTCACGCTCCCTTGGCGGTCGCTGAATGGTGGCTAATGGCAAACGCCGCCGCGCGAAGCGCGGCGCTGAGCACCGAGTATAGCCGAACGTCCCTCACGTCACTCCTCTTTTCACCGCGTCCTCGCGAGGCTCCGCTTGGCGCTCGCGAGAATGGAGCGGCGGTGAGCGCCCAGGTTATTATCGTGGGAGGAGGCCCCGTCGGTCTTTCGCTTGCGCTCGGTCTCGCTCACCACGGCGTTCGCTCGATCACCCTGGAGCGCGAGCCTGAGCCGACGACGGAGTCACGTGCGCTCGTCATTTGGCCGCGCAGCCTCGAAGTACTCGCCGACTGGGGAGCGTTCGAGCCGCTGCGCGCGGCCGGCACGTGGCGATCGAAGATCGAGATGTGGTACGCACAGACCGGCGAACCGTTGCTGCAGGCGGATTTCTCTATGCTATCCGACGTGCTCGCACGGCCGGGTGCTCTGCTGCTTCCGCAGAGCGACACCGAGCGAGTTCTTCGACAGCTCGTCGCCGCGAACGCGCTGTGCGAGCTGCACGCCGGCTACGAAGCAACCACGCTCGAGCAGGACTCGGACGGCGTCATTGTCACCGCTCATGGTCCGAGCGGCATCGAGCGGTTTCGCGCGCCGTATGCCGTCGGGTGCGACGGTGCACACGGTATCGTTCGGCACGCGCTCGGCATGACGCTCGAGGGCGCGACGTATCGCGCTCGCGCCGTCCTTAGCGACGTAACCGCGACCGGCACGCCTTGGACACCACCATCGCCGCGCGTCTCGTTTATAGACGGCACGTTCACGCTCGGCATCGAATATGCCCCGAGCCGGTGGCGCATCGTCTCCCTCGTGGCCGAGGATGCGTCGGATGAACAAGCACTCGATTCGCAGGCACTCGCCGTTCGCTTAGAGCGGCTGTTCGGAGAGAAACGCGCTTGGACGGTGACGTGGTCGAGCCTCTTTCGCATCCACCGCCGCCACGCGCAGTGCTTCTTCGAAGCGCGCGTCGCGATTGCCGGCGATGCGGCGCACCTCAATAGCCCCGCCGGGGGGCAAGGGATGAACGCGGGTATCCAAGATGCCGCGAACCTTGCGTGGAAACTCGCGTACGCGCTCGACGAGCGCGTCGATGCGCCAACGCTGCTCGAGAGCTACAATCAGGAGCGCCACGAGATGATCATGGGAAACGTCGAGCGCTTCACCGACTCGATCACGCGATATGGCACGCCGGCCGTCAGGCGCTTTGGTCCGCTTCCGTTGCGCCTCGTGCGGCGCTGGTTTCGCGGGCCCGGTATGCAGCGCAAGCTCTGCCGTGCCATCGGAATGCTCGGCGGCCGCTACACGAAATCGCCGGTCATCGACTCTCGGCACCCGCTCGCGGGGCGACGCGTCGACGATCTCGTTCTCGCCGACGGCGTACGCATCAATCAGCGGCGCGGTGGGAAGGCCGCTTTGCTCGCGGTCGGCGCGCTCGCCACGGCTACGATTCCGCCGCTCGGCGCGACCGTACTACAGATCGGCGCGGCGCCGCGTCATTGGCTCGTGAAACCACCGACGGTTCTCGTGATCCGACCTGACGGTTGCGTCGCCGCAGTGGTCGAGAAGCCGACGAAAGAACGCGTCACCGCAGCGTGGCAGAAAGCGTTCGCCTTGTCACCGCAGACGCTGTGAGCGCAGAAGCCTTGTTATCCCGAGCCGAGGGAACGCATACGCTGTCATCCCGAGCGTAGCGAACGCAGTGAGCGAAGTCGAGGGACAGCCAAAGGTTTTGCGCTGATGAGTAGCAATCGAGAATCTCGTTTGGACTTGG
>JASHOG010000028.1 GCA_030041225.1 Vulcanimicrobiota bacterium
TCTCGAGCCCGATAAGGCCGCGGAAGAGAACCGCGCCGTATCCGCCGCCGATTCCCACGAGAAACGCCGCGAGCAAGAGAAACGTCGACTGAGAAAGCACAATTCTTCCCAGCTCGACGCGATAGCCGCGCGCCGTCTGAACGTAACGAATCTTCAAGCGCGTAGTGCGTACACGACGTCGGCCTGTGCCAAAGTATCGGTTATCAGCATCGTCTCGTGCTCCCAACCGATATTATATGCTGCCGGCTTCGTCACCGTAAAGCAGGCAGCGGATCGCGGGCCGGGGCTGCGCGCGTGTGCCCGGGCACCTTGCCACTCGCATCGTGATGGAGGGTTCGCTTCCGCAGGCTTCGAAGTACCGCGAAGGTTTTGCAGAGTACTTGGGGCGTGATCCTTCACGTGGACATGTCGCGTTGCGCCGCTTCATGCGCGCTCGTTCTTCTCTTGGGGGCGTCCGTGGGTCCCGGTTCCGGCGCATCCGGCGTTGCGTACATCTATTCGTACAGCGGTTACTCCGACGCGTATCGCGTGACGCGCGATGGCAAGACACTTGCGGTGGCTCCGCTTCTGTGGTTGGCACCCGGTGATCGCATCGCGATCGTCTCGCCACGCGATCGCTTCGGGAACCCGTCTGTCATCACGGTTTCTGTCAACGGAGAGCTCACCCGCATCGACGCGGCGCATTCACCCTTCTGCATCGGCGCCGCGAGCGGCATCTGCGGTAGCTCGCCGGTAGTACCGTCGTTGAAGTCGGTGCAGAACGAGACTCTAGCCGGCTTGAGACGCGTGCTCACGTCGGTAGCGCCGGTCATGAGGGAGGCGCACGACTCGGCGTACAGCTCGCAAGTCGATCAAATGACCACGCAGGGAAGCGTCGTTCCCCCGGCACCCGTGATTCCGATGTTGCCAAGCGCACCGCTCGCGGTTGAGCCGGTGAGCGCAGCGGTTGTGGCATTCGGATGGCTGGGCGGGCAAGCACCCTTCACCGTCACAATCTTTTCTCTCTCCTCGAGTCGCCCGCTTGTCACGCAGCCCAGCGTCTCCCGCAATTCGGTGACGATCTCGGGCGTGCAGCTGACGTCCGGACGTTATGCCGTTCGCGTCGAAGATGCGCTTGGGCGGACCGCGCAGGGTGCATTCCAGTGCATCAACGGGGATCTGCCTCCGCTACCGATCGATCAGATCGGCGGAGGCATCACCCTTCCGGTTTCCACGATCGCGATCATCCGAGCGGGGCTTCTTGCGCGTCAAGGCAGGCAATACTACCTTGCGGCCTACGAGGCGCTGGCGTCGCTTCCGGATGATGGGCCGGGCGGCGACGTGTACGGCATGCGCACGTGGCTCGCAAAGGGGCTCCCGTTCCAAGCGAATTGAGGCTTTTGCGGGCGAGGTCATTGCGAGTCGCCGTCACCGAAGATGATCATGGGTGCCCAGAAGAACGGGTGCGATTCAAGGACGTCGCGGCTACGCAGCATGGAAAGCTTCGCCGCGCGAAGAGCTTGCGCAGGCGCACTCCGGCGACCCATTGCATTAAATAGCGCCGGTATCAGCTCGCCCTGCTCTTCGGCCACAACATCCCAGTCGGTAACCGCGACAACGGGTGTTCCTGCAAACATGAACGCCTGCGTCAGACCCTGCACGCTATCGTCGCTGGAAGCAGTATGGCATGCAGACAGGATCACAGCGTCGGCGCCGAGTGAAAGCCCGAGCACGCGCCCCATCGTCAAATAGCCGTCGAGCGTTTCCGGGTGCGCGAGCACGATGGCCGGCTGCGAGATGCCGTTGACCTTATCAGGGAGCACCGCATGCGTTCCAAAGAGTATGTAGCGATATGAACGAAGTGCCTTCGAGCTATTGAGGCGCTCGACCATTTGCAATGTCGCCCGGCTGCCGTCGAACAGCGATGCGCGACTAGGCGCGACCCCCAGCGACGCGAAGGCGGCCTTCGAATACCTTTCGCTGTACGTCAAGGGAGGGAACGAGCCCCACTCGAGCGGACGCAGCGCCTGCGTCCGTAACGCGGCGAGTTCTTGGTACGGCGCATGTGAACTGTCGGAGTAGTCGGGATTGGCGAACGCAACAAGCGGATGAACGTGCGCAACGTGGCGTTGTTCGACGCCTGTACGAAGTACGTAGAGCAACGATGCTGACGTGAGGTAAGCGATCGCCTTGTCTTCGATGAGATAGTGGGGAGCCGCACGCGGTGTCACTGGGCGCGTGACAAGCGCTTCGAACGGAACACCGTACAGCTCTTTGCTCGGCACGACAAATAGGGTCGTCGCGCGCGATGTCGCTTCCGCTGCACCTGCCGGAAACAGGACGCGATACAGCGCCGCCTCGGCACTCACGCACGTCGACAGATCTGCACTCGCAATCTGTTCGAGGTCGAGACGGCCAAGCTTGAGACTCGTAGCCTCCAACATGCCGTAGGAGTAGCCCGGTGCAACGCATGTCGCCGGGTTGGCCGCGCGTAGGTCTGCGGCAAGCACCCCCTCTTTGACGTAGATCGGGAAGAAGCGTATCTCTCCCTTGCGAGCGATCACCCACAGCCCGGTTTCGCGCGGCGTTACTCCGTATACGAGCACCGCTTCGTCCGGGCGCAAGCGCTCTTGATAGGTCGCCAAGCTCAAGCAACGACCCGTACACCGAACGCGTAGCGTTTGGGGATGCAGTAACTGATAGTATCTGGGCGCAGTCGTGCGAAGGGATTCCTCGAATGACTGAAGTCGTGACGCGGCCTGTGCGGCCCTGGTCTCCACCGCGGCGAGGTTCGGCCCGCCGGAAGCGATAAGGTTTTGCAAGTACGCGACGTTCGCCGTCAGCGTGCGCTCTTCGTCGACAAGCTTTGAGGACGCACCGGCAAACGTGGTTGCGGCGCTCCGGCCTACTTCTTCGAGGAACGCACGCCCTTGACGCCGCTCGAAGACCTCGAGCGCCTTTTCAGCGTAACCCTTACCGGGATACTCGCGGTCCAGCCTGAGCAGATACGCAATGTACGTGTCGTAGACATAGAGCGCCGAACCGAAGAACGCGGCGCTGTTTCCGAGCCCCGAGATGCTTGCGCGCAATCGTTCGATGTCATCGATCGAACGATCATAGTATCCCATCGCTTCGCGTTCACGCCCAGGGACCATGCTGTCGCCGTCGGCGGCTAGCGCGAGCGTCTGCCACCGTGGAACGCCGAGCGCCGCTTCGAGACGCGCTGCGGCGAGAGCATCGGCCACGGCGGCGGGGTAATTTTTTTCTTGCACGTCGACCCGAGCGATGTCGGTGAGCGCGGTAGCCTCTCCAACGTCGTCCCGACGCTCACGCATGTAGTCGAGCATCGCTTCGTAGGCATCTCGAGCCTGCAATGTATCCCCGAGTCCGCTTTCAATGAGCCCTCGTGTGGCCAGTGTCTGCGGTAGCGACCCTGAAAGCTGTTCTGCCCGCGTGACGAACTCGAGCGCGCCCTCGAGTTCGCTCGTGTAGGACGGCGAGTTCGGATCGGCCTCACGCTCTTTGGCCGCTCCGATCCCGTTGAGGGCCAACGCCTCGGCGCCCGCGTTGGGCTGGAGCTCGGACTTGAAGAGCGCGATGGCCTGCTCGTATTCGCCGATCGCATCGTCGTACAACGCCAACGCCGACTCGACGTCGCCGATCTCCAAATGGCAGTATCCTTCGGTGTCAACGTTGCCGAGTCGCTCGTTGATCTCGAGGGCCTCCCGCTCGTGCGCGAGCGCGTCCGTATAACGACCCACGTTCATCTCGATGACGCCCAGGCTTCCGAGGTTCCCCTCCTCGGCACTTAGATCGCCGCGCCGCTGCGCGCACGCTAAGTCGCGCTTGAAAAGCGCGACTTCAGCCTGATAATCGATAGGAGCGCTCGCCGGATGCGGCGTGCTCGAGATCACCGCGAGCAACGTGGAGGCGACGTTTGCTTGCGGCGCCGAGCAGGAAGCGGAGGCGGCGACGCGGCGGGCGGCAGGCGACGCGGCGCTATGCGGAACGGCGATGGTTGAAGCTAATGCCGTGACCACGGCTACCGTAAACACTATGAGCTTGGCTGCGCGGAGGTTCATAGCGGATACCTCTATCGAAGACCTTACCTTATTTGTGCTTCGTGGCGGTCGAGCTTTCTTCATTTCTCTGGAGGAACGGCATTACACTGGTTGGAACGCCACACGAGACGGAGGCTCGTTCGATGACACTTCGTACTTCGCTCATTGCGGGCGTGGCGCTGGCGGCGTTATTCACTGCGCCCGCCTTTGCACAAAACACCGTTTGCTCGACGAGCGGCGCGCACGCCTGGATCGTTCCGGACAAAGTCTTTTCCGTAAACGCGTACCCCTCGGGGGTCAGCGGCATCCGCGGTGCGGATCTCGATGCTCTCTTCGCGCCCTACGGTGTTACGATTTCGGCCGATCCGCCGGATACGATTATGTTGGTCGACGAACGGAACGTCTATGGTGGAGGCGCCGCCGATCCGTCCCTGATTTGGAACCTCCTTGGCCACCGCCCGGCAGGCGCTGCTACCATGTACGACATGCTCTTACAAAGCGCCGGGAACCACCCGGCTAACTTTACGCTACGCTTTGCCGAGCCCGTACAAGCGGTTCGTTTCGTCCGCGCCGGCTTGATCGCGGGGCGCACCGGTATCACCCATCCCGAGTGGACGGCTAACGCCTACGACGCGACAGGGAACATCGTGGCAAGGCAGCACGAGGATCTCATCGCCAGTTACGCCCCGGTGCCGGCGCGCATGTTCGACCTCAAGGGCACCGCTCCGATCTCCTCGGTCTCGTTCTACGGCGACAATCATGCATTCGCGGCGTTCACCAACCTGGTCATTCAGTTAATCGCGTGGTGCCGTTAGCGAGTCGCCGTCCCTCCCGCGCGTGGACGCTCCCAGTCGGCATCGGCCACGGTCGAGTCAGTAAGCCGATGCCCGCCATGAGCAGCGCGGCGGTACCGCTGGTGTAAAAGGCGAGCGAGGTACCGCCGCGCTGGGCAAGCCATCCAGCCAGAAGCGAGCCAACGGGACCCGTTGCGAGAAAGACGTAACTGTAGAGACCGCCGACGCGCCCTTGGAGAAAGAGCGGCGTCGCAAGTTGGACGAGCGCATTGGTCGTCGCG
>JASHOG010000001.1 GCA_030041225.1 Vulcanimicrobiota bacterium
CCGCGAACAAAGTCCACGGCGCGCGCGCCGCGCTTTGCGGCGATGCAGAGACTGCACGTGGCGCACGCCAATGGAACGATGCAAACGTTCTCGCGCTCTCGATTCGCTCGACGACTCCCGCTCTCGCCGACGAAATCCTTACCGCCTGGTTCTCGTCTGCACCATCGCAAGATCAGGCAGATCTAAGGATGATCGACCAGCTAAAGTCAGTCGACCGCTAGCGAAGGAGCGCGCTTGCCGACGATCTTCCTGAGTCACTCAAGTCGAAACGATGCATTGGCCACTAGCCTCGAGGCTTGGCTGAAGCGCAACGGATTCGCGGATCTCTTCGTGGATCACACAAGCATACGATTGGGCGACAAATGGACGGAGGCACTCCGTCGCGCGAAGGCCACGTGCCGCGTCGTCGTCTGTCTCGTGACACCCGAATGGCTCGCCTCCGATGAGTGTTACGGCGAGTTCACCGCGGCATGGTATGCCGGGCGTCGCATCATCCCTCTCCTCGCGATCGAGGGCGCGATGCTCGATGAGAAACAGAAGAACCGCCTGCAGCGGGTTGGAGGCGAGTACCAAGGCGTCGACATCTCTGCAGCCGGTGCTCCCACAACGTTGGACCTCGACGCGCACCCTGAAATCGCCGAGCCGTTCAAGGCGGGACTGCGCGCAGCGGGTGCGCTTGCGAAGATCGGTCTCGATCCGCACGCCTTCGAAGTCGATAAGGAGATTCGCCCGGAGCCGTTTCCCGGTTTGGAGAGCTTCGGCGACACGGATGCCGACGCAGCGATATTCTTTGGTCGCAGCGCGGAGATTGCTCAATCTCTTGAGGATCTTCGAGGCATGCGAGCGATGGGAGATCGGCGTGCCTACGCGATGCAGGGAGCGAGCGGTTCCGGCAAATCTTCATTGATGAAGGCGGGCGTGCTGCCGCGCCTGCGGCGAGAGCGCGGCTGGCTTGTGCTGCGGAGTTTCCGTCCCGGGGCCGATCCAATGCTCTCCTTTGCCTGCGCTATTTCGCAGACCGCCCAGGATTATGGCGGACATATTGTACCGGGAGAGATCTGCGACGCCTTGTATACCGCATGGCGGGCAGCCTCCGTGCGAGATCGCGCGACGATTGACGGGGTTCTTCGCGACGCACTCGACGCGCAGACCGAGACACTCCGCGAGCGTGCGGACCGTCAAAAAGCGACGATGCTCATCGCGATGGATCAGGGCGAAGAGCTGGCGCGGGCCGATAGCGAGAGCGCTAAGGTTCTGGGCGACTTTCTTCGCGCCGCGATCGCCGACACGTCCCCGGGCGGCGAGCCGGTATCGATGATGCTCGCGTTCACGGTACGAACCGACAGTTTTCAAGAGCTTCAAACGTCACCGCGGTTTCGCGGAATCCCTACACGACCAGCGGATATCCGGAGCATCCCGACTTCGCGTTTCGCGAGCGCGATCGAACAACCGGCGATGCGGTACGGGGTTGAGCTTGAGCCGCAGCTTGTCGACGCGCTCGTGGAAGACGCGACAGGTCAGGACGCTCTTCCTCTGCTTGCGTTCACGCTGCAGCGCCTTTGGCAAAAGTTTTCGGTAGGGCGCGTCGGACTCACTGGGTACGCCGCCGTCGGAAGACTTTCGGGTCTTCTCGAAGATGCTGCCGAGCGCGCGCTATGCGCGATAGACCCGTTCGCGCCGCAGCGACCCCTCGTCCCGCTCGGAGCCGGGCACCCGCTGGACAGACTCGGCGCGCACGTGTTCGTGCCAGCGCTGGCGCAGATCGACATACGTGGCGCTGCGATCCGGCGCGTTGCGCGCCTCGATGGCTTCAACGACGCGCAGCGAGCGCTTATCGGACACTTCGCCGATTGGCGACTGGTTGTCATTTCCGCAGACGAGGTCGAAGTGGCGCACGAGGCGCTGTTCAGAGAATGGTCGAGATTTCGGCAATGGCTGACGCCGGAACGCGCGAGGCTCGAGACCTTGCGGGGGTTGGAGAGCGCGGCCGCGGCGTGGAATGCTCGTGGCCGCAACGCGGACGATTTGCTGCACCGCGGACGACGGCTTCGAGAAGCTGTCGCTCTAAGAGGCGTCGAGGAGTATCGGCGACAACTCGCCGGCAACGCCGACGTCGGAGCCTATATCGATGCCTGTCGCCGGGCGCAGGGGCGTCAGCGTCTGTCGCTCGCAGCGTTTGGCCTCGTCGTTCTGGCCGCGGTTTTGTATGTTCCGGCGACCAAGGCGGTGGCCGAAATCCGGTTTCAGCGGGCGGAGCTCGCCGCAGAACAGCGCGTGCCGACTGCACCCATCCTCGCAAGAGGCCAGGGCGCAGACCGGCTCGCCGACCTCAGTACATTCCGAGACTGTCGAACCTGTCCCGAAATGGTTGTACTCGGCGCTGGGTCGTTCGTCATGGGTATGCCCGGGCCGAGTCACGGTCCACTGGTCGGTCCGGTGCCGGCGCACAGAGTTCACATCCCGAGGTTTGCGATCGGAAAGTATCCGGTGACCTTCGGCGAGTGGGATGCGTGCGTCGCGGCTCGCTCCTGCCCGAAGGTCGGCGATGAAGGATACGGAGAAGGCAATCGGCCCGTCATCAACGTGAATGCAGATCAAGCGCAACGATACGCGGCGTGGCTGTCACGCCTGACCGGCGAGAGATACCGCTTGTTATCGGAATCCGAGTGGGAGTACGCGGCGCGTGCGGGCACGACGACGACTTTCTACACGGGGAATACCATTACGCAGTACCAGGCGAACTTTAAAAATAGTGGCGTCAACGCGACGACGCCGGTGGGATCGTATCCTCCTAATCCTTTCGGCTTGTACGACATAGTAGGTAACGTCTGGTCGTGGGTCGCGGATTGTTGGCACGACAACTACGAGGGTGCTCCGACCGATGGCTCAGCGTGGCTGAACGGGGCGCCGATGATGTCGGTAAATGGAACGCTGCGGTGCACGAACGGCGTCATCAGGGGCGGCGCCTGGGGCAGCGACCCAACCGACTTGCAATCGTATTCCCGCACGATGTACTACCCCGAGTCGCAAGTTCGTTACATTGGGTTCCGCGTGGCGCGAACGTTGTGATCGCAGCATGCGATCATGATGCCCCGTCGAAGCAGAGAGGCCGCGCACACGCGCGGCCTCTTTCTTCTGCCGTCACCGAGCCGCGGCTCCAGCGCAATCTCGGCACACTCTCGTGTGGATGTTGCGAAGCTTCGCTCGTCCACTCAAGATTGCAGCATCGTACCAAACACGCCGCCTTATCGCAAGGGACCAGCGCCCCAGACCTTCGCGGCGCTAAGGAGGACAAGCAACCAGTTGACGGCGTGCGAGCTCCAGCAGTACGGGCAGGGCCGCCGCGTGATAAAGAGGAGCGAGTAGGCGAGGACGAGCGAGGTTCCGGCGGCGAGGAGCACCACGGCGAAAACCGCGAGTGCCAAAGGGTGGGGTAGCGGCAGCCAAGCGGCAATGGCGAGTAGGGGATAGTACCACGTGCCGAGCAGTGCGTTGGAGACGCCTCCAAAGAGCCGTGCTCGCGGCGTCTGCACGACGCTTGGCTCATGCAGCTCCCCTCGTGCGGCCCGCCGTGCCTTTCCCAGCATGAAAAGCGAAGCGTAGAGACCAACTCCGCAGAGTACCGTGATCGCCATTTCGATGAGCATCAATTGAACCGCATCCTTCGAGGGCTGGCCGCATTCGCGCTTCTCGCCGCGTCCTTAACGCTTGCCGCCGTCGTCATCAGGTATCAGCCCTTCGTGGAGCACTTCATCCGCACATACTACGCATGGGCGTATCCGGTCGCGATTCTCGTCTTTGCGCTCGTCGCCTCGGCACCGTTCTCGGTGACCGACGCGCTCGCGGTAATGAACGGCGCGATCTTCGGACCGCTCTTCGGGACGCTCGTCGATGCCGTGGGGCTTGTGCTCGCGGCACTGCTCGGGTACTGGATCAATCGCCGCGCATCGCAACTGCTCGATCTCGACTCCTATCTGCGGCGACTGCCGTCGTGGACGAAGCGCTTTCCGGTCGGCTCGCCCGCGTTCCTCATAGCGGTGCGCATCATCCCCGGATTCGGCGGTACGGTCGCGACCGCGACCGCGGCGACGTTTCGCGTACCGGTCTGGGTGCACGTTTGGACGATGTGCGCTGTTGCCATACCCGTCTGCGCGGTCCTCTCGATCTTCGGGAACCAAGTGACGATCATCGTTCACACGTACGAAGTGCGCGTCCACGCATTCGTGCAACGCCACCGCCCACACTTCCATTTCCGCTTCCGTCACCAGCGACTCGAGCCATGGCCGACACCCCGATGATCGCGAGCGCGCAGGCTCTCGAGGAGCTCTGCGCGCGAATACGCGGCGAACGCCGGGTTGCGATCGACACCGAGTTTCACGCAGAGCGAACGTACGCGCCGCGGCTCATGGTGATTCAGCTCGCGTTCGACAGCGGCGTCGCTATCGTCGACCCGCTCGCGATTCCGCGGCTTGACCCGCTCGCGGAGGCGCTCACGCACACGGAAATCGTCGGTCACGCGCTCTCCTCCGATTTGAAAATCTTCGCCGATCGCTTCGAACGCGTGCCGTCACGCGTCTTCGATACGCAGGTTGCCGCGGCGTTTCTCGGGTACGGCATGCAGATCTCGCTAGCGGAGCTCGTGCGCGATCTGCGCGGCGTGCGTCTTGCGAAATCGCAAACCGTGAGCGATTGGGCGACGCGCCCGCTCTCTGCACGGCAGATCGAGTACCTCGTTGACGACGTCACGCATCTCTTGCCGATGCAAGATATATTGGTCGAGCGTTTACGCGCATCGGGGCGTCTTGAATGGGTGCGCGAAGAGTGCGAGTTGCTCGGTGAGATCGACCGCTACCGCATCGACGAACGCCGAGCCTACCTTCGCATCCCCGGATCGGCTCGCATGAGCCGCCGCGAGCTCGGTGTCCTACGCAACCTCGTGCGATTTCGTGATGAAGCGGCTCGCAGCCGTGATCTTCCTCCGCGGTACGTTCTTCCGGACGACGTCGTCGGTGGGCTCGCGGTGCTGCGTCCCAAGGACGAAAAAGATCTCGTGCAGCTGCGTCGTCTCGATGCAGGGGTCCGCCGGCAGTTCGCCGGCGCAATTCTCGAGGCGGTTGCGCAAGCCGAGGCGCTTCCGGAAGAAGAGTTACCGGAGCGCCCGAAGCGGCCGCTCGGCCCAGCACGCGACACGCTCGTTGCGCTGATGAGCGTCGTGGTCAACGAGCTCGCTCGCGAGCACGGTCTTGCGCCGAGCCTCCTGGTTCCGCGTTCCTCTCTCGAACGCGTCTCACGCGAGCTTCCGAGCGATCCTCAGTCGCTTGCCGAGGCGCTGGATCTTTCATCCTGGCGGCTTCACCTCGTGGAGAAACCACTGCAGCTCCTGCTCTGGGGCGACGCGTCGGTAACGGTCGAGGGCTACACCGACGGCGACCCGAAGATACGTTTTCAATGAACGAAAAAGGTAGTTTCGGCGCGGTTGCAACGCTTCGCGTCGCTGACCGAACGTACCGCTACTATCGCCTGGGCGCGCTCGAGGATGCTGGGATCACGAAGCTTGCGCGCCTTCCGTTCTCGGTGAAAGTCCTGCTCGAGAATCTGCTGCGCTTCGAAGACGGGCGCACGGTCAAGCGCGACGACGTCGAAGCGCTCGCGCGCTGGTCGCGCACGCCCGAGGAACGCGAGATCGCGTTTCGCCCGGCGCGCGTCTTGCTGCAGGACTTTACCGGCGTTCCGTGCGTCGTCGATCTCGCCGCGATGCGCGACGCGATTGCCGAGATGGGCGGCGATGCGAAGCGCGTGAATCCGCTGCAGCCGGTCGAGCTCGTCATCGATCATTCCGTGCAGGTTGATTACTTTCGCGGTACGCAAGCGTTCGCGAAGAACGCCGCACTCGAGTTCGAGCGCAATCGCGAGCGATACGCGTTCTTGAAATGGGGGCAGGCGGCACTCTCCGGTTTGCGTGTCGTTCCGCCGGATACCGGCATCGTCCATCAGGTGAACATCGAGTACCTCGCGCGCGTCGTTTTCGGCGCCGGCGGTGCCGGTGAAGCGTTCGACGCTGCAAGCGCGCTAGCGTACCCCGACACACTCGTCGGCACCGATTCCCACACGACGATGGTCGACGGTTTGGGCGTGCTCGCGTGGGGTGTCGGCGGCATCGAGGCGGAGGCGGCGATGCTCGGGCAGCCGGTGACGATGCTCATCCCGCAAGTCATCGGCGTGCGCCTCGAAGGGGCGCTGCGCGAAGGGGTCACGGCGACCGATCTCGTGCTCACGGTTACCCAAATGTTGCGTCAGCGGGGTGTCGTCGGAACCTTCGTCGAGTTTTTCGGAAAGGGTTTGAGCTCGATGGCCGTTGCCGATCGCGTGACGATCGGCAACATGTCGCCGGAGTTCGGCTGCACGGTGGCGATGTTTCCGATCGATCATCGGACGCTTGAATACCTACGCTTCACCGGCCGCTCCTCGGAACAGGTAGCGCTTGTCGAGGCGTACGCGAAGGCCCAGTCGCTCTTCCGGACGGATGCCACGCCCGACCCCGAGTATAGCGACGTGCTCGAGCTCGATCTCGGCAGCGTTGAGCCGAATCTCGCCGGGCCGCGTCGTCCGCAGGACCGCGTGCCGCTGCACGACGTCAAGACATCGTTCACGGCCGCGATGCGCGAATGGGTGAAGGCACGCAACGGCAACGGTGCAGTTGGACGATTTGAAGGAGAAGGCGGAGGCCAAACCGCGATCATCGGCGAGGTAGATGCCGACGACGACGGCCAAAGCGTCGCGCCGGAGGCCGCAAAAGATGTCTCCGACGGCGCCGTCGTGATCGCGGCGATCACGAGCTGCACGAACACCTCGAATCCGTCGGTCCTGATCGGCGCGGGCCTGCTGGCGCGCAACGCCGTGGAGCGCGGCTTGCAAACGAAGCCTTGGGTGAAGACCTCGCTCGCTCCCGGATCACAAGTCGTCACCGATTACCTCGCGAAGGCCGGTCTGCAACGCTATCTCGACGCGCTCGGCTTCGATCTCGTCGGGTACGGCTGCACGACGTGCATCGGGAACTCTGGTCCGTTGCCCCAGGAAGTTGCCGACAGTATCGAGGAGCACGATCTCGTCGTCGCCGCGGTGCTCTCCGGCAATCGCAACTTCGAAGGGCGCATCCATCCGCAGGTGCGCGCGAACTATCTCGCCTCGCCGCCGCTTGTCGTCGCGTACGCGCTGGCGGGGCGCATGGACGTCGATCTCACCAGAGAGCCGCTCGGGGTCGGCAAAGGAGGGCCGGTCTATCTGCGCGACATCTGGCCGTCGAACGACGAGATCGCCAAAACGGTAGCGCAGTGCATCACCGATCAGATGTTCAAAACGCGCTATGCCGACGTCTTCAAAGGCGACGATAACTGGGCGAAGCTGCGGGTCGCGACGAGCGAACGCTTTGCGTGGGATCCCACGTCGGAGTACGTGAAGCGCCCGCCCTACTTCGATCGAATGCCCGCGCGGCCGCCGCAGCCGTCGGACGTCAAAGGTGCGCGCGTGCTTGCAATGCTCGGCGACTCGGTGACGACAGATCACATCTCTCCGGCAGGAAGCATCGCTCGCACGAGCCCCGCGGGCAGGTATCTCACGGAGCACGGCATCGAGCCGAAGGACTTCAACTCCTACGGCGCACGTCGAGGCAACCATGAAGTGATGGTACGCGGGACGTTTGCCAACGTGCGCCTTCGCAACCTGCTCGTACCGGGCGTCGAGGGCGGAATGACGCGCTACCTTCCGACCGGCGAGCAGATGACGATCTACGACGCCGCGATGAAGTATCGTGCTGAGGGAGTCCCGCTCGTCATACTTGCCGGCAAAGAGTATGGCTCAGGATCGTCGCGCGACTGGGCGGCGAAGGGGCCGTACCTTCTCGGCGTCAAGGCCGTGATCGCCGAGTCGCTGGAGCGCATTCATCGCAGTAACCTCATCGGCATGGGCGTCCTGCCGCTCGAGTTCACCGGTGGAGCAACACGCGAATCGCTCGGGCTGACGGGGGAGGAGGCGTACGACGTCACCGGCTTAGCGAGGGGCATCTCGCCGCGCATGACGGCGACGGTCACCGCGCGCGATTCGAAGCGTGGCGAGGCGAAGACATTCGAGGTTCGTGTTCGCATCGACACGCCCGACGAGGCCGAGTACTATCGTCACGGCGGCATTCTGCAGTACATGCTGCGCCAGCTTCGAGCACAATGAAAGAGGAACGCCTCGTTCATCGGCTCGAGGCGTTCTCCGACATCGTCATGGGTTTCGTGCTGGCCGAGATGGCTCTGACGCTGGCGTTGCCCAAGAGCGTCCCGACCCCGCAAACGCTCTTAGCGAATATAGGCGCCTTCGCCGTCACGTTCGGGCTCGTCGCGGTTCTCTGGTACTTTCACAATCGGCTCTTCGCCCTGTACTTCGTGCCGAATGCCTTGATGCTCGTGCTCAACTTCGTCATGCTCGGCGGACTCGTTGCGATGGGTTACGTCTTTTCGGTCACGATGCACTTCATCGGCGTGCCCGGCTGGAGCCCGCTGATGGGCATGTGGTTCGACTGCTTTGCTCTCGTCTACGCTATTCTCGGTATCATGTACGGCATCGGCGTGCGCCTCCGCGCGCCGGAACTCGAGCCGCATGAGTTCGCGTCGGGAGTCTTTCGCGCCGTCGCCGCCGTTTTCGGCTCGCTGCTCATGGCAATCGTCGGATATGAGTTTGCGCACGTCCGGCACATCTCGCAGCTCCATGGCCTGATGGTCTTGATGGCGGGATTCGCGCTCGTATCGGTTTGCGGGCGCGTGCTCCTCCGCCGCTGGGTCGCAGCGCACTAACCTATCGGGTGTCGCGCAAACAAGTATTTCCGAAGTGTCACCCTGCGTTAGCCGTTGAACTCAACGACGAATAAGTAGTCCGAAGGTACGCCCTGACAGTTCTTCACACGAGGAGCATAGAGTGATTGCTCTGCAACTCGAAGCGCCTCGCGATCGTCAGCGGGCCACTCGGACGGATGTTGCACTGCTGCTCCCGACACGCTTCCATCAGCATTAAGCGAAACAATGATGCGCACGTCAAGGAAGCCGCTTTGGGGTTCTGGGTCGTCAACGTGTGGGACCTGAATGGTCCGCGCGGGGGCGTCTGTGACCGTGCATGGTGGTTCGACCACGGCGGCGCCTTCCGCAGCGCAATGGTACGATGCGGCGTACCGCGTGAGCGGCTGTCCGTTGGGATCGACGGCATCGTATCCGCGCTCGCACGGATAAAAGTGCACCCCGTGATGGGCATTGATGACGCTCATTGGAGGTAACTGCTCTGTGCGAAGCGGCGGCACACCGTACACCCAGCACGATGACCCGTCGATATAGCAGCCGGCGAGGTTTATGGTCCCGTCGCACAGGTTATAGACGACCATTCCTCTCGGATGTGGAGTTCCGCTCGTCGGCTCGGGAGGTTGAATCGCGGAGACACAGGCGCTGATCGGGTTAGACGTATCGGCGGGCGATATAGGCGATATCGTTGAAGGCGTGGCTCCGACGAGAATCACGGCAAGAAAAGCGGCGACCCGGGACGTCGAGCGATGCCCCATCAGAGCATCACGCGACGGAAGTCGGCGAGCGCGTTTGCGATGTAGACGAGGAAGCGCGCGGCGCTCGCGCCGTCGATGACGCGATGATCGTAGCTGACGCTGATCGGCAGAATGAGGCGCGCGGCAAAGCGTTTCTTCTCCCAAACGGGTTTCATGGCGGCGCGCGTCGCTCCGAGAATTGCGACCTCCGGAGCGTTGACGATCTGCGTGAACTGCGTGCCGCCGATGCTGCCGATCGACGAGATCGTGAAGGTACCGCCGCTCATCTCCGCGAGGCCGAGTTTCCCTTCGCGCGCCTTCTTTGCTAACTCAGCCGCCTCGGCGGCGATCTCGAGCAAGCCTTTCGTATCCGCGTCCTTGACGACCGGAACGACGAGGCCGTCTTTCGTGTCGGCGGCGAAGCCGATGTTGTAGTACTGCTTGTAGACGAGCGCGTCACCGTCGAGTGAGCTGTTGAACTCCGGAAACTCCTTGAGCGCGGCGGCACAGGCCTTCATCAGGAGGGAAAGCATCGTGAGCTTCGCACCGCCGCTCTTCTCTTGTTCCTTGTTGATCTTCAAACGGAAACGCTCGAGACCGGTGACGTCGGCCTCGTCGTAGTTCGTGATGTGCGGAATCTGCAGCCAGTTACGGTGGAGGTTCGGCCCCGCAAGGCGCTTGATGCGCGGCAGCGGTTTGCGCTCGATCGGCCCGTACTGTGCGAAGTCGACCTTGGGCCACGGCGGAAGGCCCGCGCCGATCCCCGTTGTCGCGCCCGCGCCGGCGAGAGCGCTCTTGACGAAGCCTTGCACGTCCTCGCGTGTGATGCGTCCGTGCGGGCCGCTTCCGTGCACGCCGTCGAGCTTGACGCCGAGCTCGCGGGCAAAACGGCGAATCGCAGGACTCGCGTGCACGAAGCCGTCGGTAGAAGGGGGCGCCGGTGCTTGCGATGCTTGCGGTGACGGTGGAGGCGCTGCTGATCCGGCTGCCGGTCCCTCGACTTCGGTCGCTGCGCTCCCTACGCTCGGGATGACAATTCGTTGTGCCGCTGCGGGGGGTGACTTTGTGGCGCTCTCAATCGTGCCGATGAGCGTGCCTTTGGAAACCTTGTCGCCGACGTTGACGCTGACCTCGGCGATCGTGCCCTCCGCACTCGACGGAATCTCCATCGAGGCTTTCTCGCTCTCGAGCGTGATCAGCGAGTCGTTCTTTCTCACGCGCTGCCCGGGCTTCACGAGGACCTCGATCACCGGGATGTCTTTGAACTCGCCGATATCGGGAACGCGCAGCTCGATCGTCTCCGCCATCGCTACACCGTCACGGGATTCGGCTTCTCAGCGTCGATCTCGTACTTCGCGATCGCTTTTGCCGGAACGTCGCGCGCGATCGCGCCCTCGTGCGCAAGAGAAGTGAGCGCCGCGAGCGTGACGTAGTGCCGGTCGACCTCGAAGAACGCGCGCAGCGCCTTTCGATAGTCACTGCGCCCAAAGCCGTCAGTGCCGAGCGTCGTATAGCGCCGCCCGACGAACGGGCGGACTTGCTCGGCGAACGTGCGCACGTAATCGGTCGCGGCGATGCCCGGACCCTTGCGCCCTTCGAGGAGCTGCTCGACGACGGAACGTTTGCGCGTCTCAGCCGGATGGAGCATGTTCCACCGATGTGTTGCGACGCCGTCGCGCTGCAGAAGATCGAAGCTCGTGACGCTCCACACGTCGCTGCGCACGTTCCAGTCGTTTTGTAGGAGGTCCGCAGCCGCGGCTACCTCGCGTAGGATCGCGCCGGAGCCGAAGAGCTGCACGTGCGGTTCCTCTCCCGCGCCGCCGTCTCGCAGCAGGTACATGCCGCGCAGGATTCCCTCTTCGGCCCCCTCGGGCATCGATGGGTGGGTGTAGTTCTCGTTGAGCAGCGTGATGTAGTAGAACACGTCCTCCTGCGCCGCGAGCATGCGCCGCAGGCCGTCTTGGATGATGACGGCGACTTCGTAGCCGTACGTCGGATCGTAGCTACGGCAGTTGGGCACGCACGATGCGATCACTTGGCTATGACCGTCTTCGTGCTGCAACCCCTCCCCGTTCAGCGTCGTGCGCCCGGATGTTCCGCCAAGGAGGAAGCCGCGCGTCCGGCTATCGCCCGAGGCCCAGATGAGATCGCCCACACGCTGAAAGCCGAACATCGAATAGAAGATGTAGAATGGAATCATCGGCAGGTCGTGATTCGAGTACGACGTGCCGGCGGCAATCCACGACGAGACCGCGCCCGCCTCGTTGATACCCTCCTGCAAGATCTGCCCGAGCCTGTCCTCGCGATACCACATGAGCTGGTCGGCATCTTGCGGCTGATAGAGCTGCCCGACCGACGAGTAGATCCCAAGCTGGCGGAAGAGGCCCTCCATGCCGAACGTACGCGACTCATCGGCGACGATCGGCACGACGCGCGGCCCGATATTCGGATCGCGCAAGATCGTTGCGAGGGTGCGCACGAAGGCCATCGTCGTTGAATGCTCGCGCTCCGAGGCGCTCGTCAGTTGCGTCTGAAACGCGGAGAGCTCCGGCACGGTGAGCGCCGCGGACAAGCGGCGGCGTTGCGGCAGTACGCCTTGTGCGTGCATACGCTCTTGCAGGTAATGCTCCTCGGCACTTCCCCTCGGTGGTTTGCAAAAGGGGATTGACTCGATCTGCTCGTCGGTGACGGGGATGTCGAAGCGGTCGCGAAAAGCACGAAGATCGTCGACGTCCATCTTCTTCGCTTGGTGCGCGATGTTTTGCGCCTCTCCCGCGCCGCCCATACCGTACCCTTTGATCGTCATTGCGAGGATGACGACGGGCTCTCCGTGATGCTCGAATGCCGCTTTGTACGCGGCGTAGATCTTCGCCGGATCGTGGCCGCCGCGCTGCAGCGCCCATATCTGCTCGTCGCTCCAATCCGCGACGAGCGCTGCGGTTTCAGGATAGCGTCCGAAGAACTTCTCACGCACGAAACGGCCGTCGCGGGACTTGAACGTTTGGTAGTCACCGTCGACGCACTCGTCCATGAGCTGCACGAGTCGCCCTGTGTGATCGGCGGCGAGAAGCGGATCCCAGTTGCTTCCCCAGATAACCTTGATGACTTTCCAGCCGTTTCCGCGAAAGACGCGCTCGAGCTCTTGGATGATCTTGCCGTTGCCGCGTACGGGGCCGTCGAGGCGCTGCAAGTTGCAGTTGACGACCCAGATGAGGTTGTCGAGCCTCTCGCGTCCGGCCAGCGAAAGCGAGCCGAGCGATTCGGGTTCATCCATCTCGCCGTCACCGAGAAATGCCCAGACGGTACGGTCGCCCGCTGTGATCAGGCCGCGGTCACCGAGGTAGCGCATGAAGCGAGCCTGGGCAATGGACATGATCGCGCCCAGCCCCATAGAGACCGTCGGGTATTGCCAGAAAGTCGGCATGAGCCATGGGTGCGGATATGACGAGAGACCTTTGCCTCCGACTTCCTGGCGAAAGTTTTGGAGCTGCTCCTCGGAGATGCGCCCTTCGAGGAAAGCGCGCGCATAGACTCCGGGCGAGGAGTGCCCTTGATAGTAGATCATGTCGCCGGCGAACGACTCCGTCGGCGCGCGGAAAAAATGATTTTGGCCGACGTCGAAGAGCGTCGCGGCGGAGGCGAACGTCGCGACGTGACCTCCGAGCTCCGAGCTCACTTTGTTCGCACGCACGACCATCGCGAGCGCATTCCAACGCACGTAGTGGCGAAGGCGAGCTTCGATAGCGCGATCCCCGGGAAACGGTGCTTGCCTTTCGGGAGGAATCGTGTTGACGTACGGTGTCTCCACGCCGAGCGAGATGTGCGCTCCCCCTCGCCTCGCCTCTTCGGCGACGGCGCGCACGAGCTCGCGTGCCCGCTCCGGCCCCTCCGCCGCGAGCACACCGCGTATCGCGTCGATCCATTCTCGTGTCTCTTGAGGGTCGCCGTCGGCATGCTGCATCGCCATGGCGGCTCGAGGTTCCGGAGCCGGCTCGGAATACATGCCCCTGGGCCAATCCATTATAGCTAGTGGAGCGATCCAAAAGGGCCGCCGCACTTTTTCAGGTAACCCATTCCACTACGCGGGAGCTCGCGATAGCGGGCTGAGAGGGCGCGAGTATGCGTCGACCGTTGGACCTGAACCGGATAATGCCGGCGGAGGAAGGAGCAAGAGATGGCCATTACGATTTCCAAGGCGTCGTCGCGCAAGACCTATTACGAGGGGCGCGACGGGATGCGCGTCCCGATGCGCGCCGTCGAGCTTACCGACGGAACGACGCACGTGCTCTACGACACGAGCGGTCCCTACACGGATCCGAGTGTGACGACCGATCTCCGCGCGGGCTTACCGTCGTTGCGCGAAGCGTGGATCGAGGCGCGGGGTGATACGCACGGCCGGCCGCGCCGAGCGAAGCCGGGCGCGAACGTGACGCAGATGCACTACGCGCGCCGCGGCGAGATCACACGGGAGATGGAGTTCGTCGCCTTGCGTGAAGACGCGGAGCCGGAGTTCGTGCGCGCGGAGATCGCTCGCGGTCGCGCGATTCTTCCCTCGAACATCAACCATCCCGAGAGCGAGCCGATGATCATCGGCCGCAACTTCCTCGTGAAGATTAATGCGAACATCGGCAACTCAGCCGTGACCTCCTCGGTCGAGGAAGAGGTCGAGAAGATGACATGGGCGACGCGCTGGGGCGCCGACACCGTCATGGACCTTTCCACCGGAAAGAATATTCACGAGACGCGTGAGTGGATTGTGCGTAACTCCTGCGTGCCGATCGGGACGGTTCCGATCTATCAGGCGCTCGAGAAAGTCGACGGCAAAGCGGAGGAGCTGACCTGGGAGCTCTATCGCGACACGCTCGTCGAACAAGCGGAGCAGGGCGTCGACTATTTCACGATTCACGCGGGCGTTCTCTTGCGCTACGTCCCGCTGACGGCGAAGCGTATCACCGGCATCGTCTCGCGGGGCGGCTCGATCCTTGCGAAGTGGTGCCTCGCGCATCACGAAGAGAACTTCCTCTACACGCACTTCGAGGAGATCTGCGAGATCATGAAGGCGTACGACGTCGCCTTCTCGCTTGGAGACGGCCTACGCCCGGGTTGCACCGCCGACGCGAACGACGAAGCGCAGTTCGCGGAGCTCGAGACGCTCGGCGAGCTGACGAAGATCGCGTGGAAGCATGACGTGCAAACAATGATCGAGGGCCCAGGTCACATTCCGATGCATCTCATCAAAGAGAATGTGGAGAAGCAGCTCGCGATCTGCGACGAGGCGCCGTTCTACACGCTCGGCCCGCTCGTCACCGATGTCGCTCCCGGTTACGATCACATTACGAGCGCAATCGGAGCGGCAATGATCGGCTGGTTCGGCACGGCGATGCTTTGCTACGTCACGCCCAAAGAGCATCTCGGCTTACCGAACAAGAAGGACGTGAAAGACGGCGTCATCGCCTACAAAATCGCGGCGCACGCGGCGGATCTGGCGAAAGGCCATCCGCGAGCGCATCACTGGGACGACGTTTTGTCGAAGGCGCGCTTCGAGTTCCGCTGGGAGGATCAGTTCGAGCTCTCGCTCGATCCCGAGACGGCACGCGACTTCCACGACGAAACGTTGCCGGCTCCGGGTGCGAAGGTCGCGCACTTCTGCTCGATGTGCGGCCCACACTTTTGCTCGATGAAGATCACGCAAGAGGTGCGCGAGTACGCGCGATCCGGCATGGCGGAAAAATCGAAAGAGTTTCTCGAAAAGGGCGCGGAGGTCTACGTTCCGGCCGAGTGACCGCGTTGTAGGCTCTCCATGAGCGGTACGTCGCTTACATCGACGATCTCGCTCGCGTGCTCGATGTCGATCGCCATAACCTTCCCTTCGCGATCGAAGTCGAAGACTATTCCCGGCTGGACCTCCTCCGATTCGCAGTACGAACCCTTTCGAAAAGAAATCGACAGCGAGTCGGTTTCCTTGTCATAATAGACCTTCATGGCTTAAACCTCCGATCTGGAAAAGCATTATGGACCGTGCCATCGTCTAACAGAATCACGCGCAACCATTGGCCGGTCTCCTCGACATATCCCCAAAGCCGCCGCCGTCCGTCGGACTGCCGAACCGTGCGGTACGGCGCCGCTACGACGCGCTCGACGTATTCTATCTCCACTTGGGGCCGCTCGGCAATCTTCGACAGGGCATAACCTGTGTAGCGGAACCTCGGCACCGCGCCACCTCCGCCGCGTCCATCGCGACGGAGGCGGTGACCATCTAGGTCACTAAGCGAAAAGGCAATGAAACGCGCTCGGGTGGTTCTTTTCGATCGGGACGGGACGCTCGTTATCGATGTGCCCTATAACGGCGATCCTGATAAGGTATTGCCTGTCGAGGGCGCGCGCGAATGTGTGGATCGCCTTCGCGGGGCTGGGCTGAAGCTTGGTGTCGTCAGTAATCAGAGCGGAATCGGGCGCGACATGATAACGTACGAGCAGATGGAAGCAGTGAACATGCGCATCGAAGCGCTGCTCGGCCCGTTCGACGGTTGGTTCATCTGCCCGCACGCGCCCGAGGACGACTGCGACTGTCGTAAACCAAAACCAAAGCTGTTGCTCGACGCAGCGCGGGCGTTCGGCGTCGAGCCGTCAGCCTGTGTTTACATCGGCGACAAAGAAGAAGACGTGGAAGCCGCTCGCAACGCAGAAATGCCGATGCTCCGCGTGGGCAGAGGTTTCACGCTCACGCAAGCCTGCGACAGAATACTCTCTTAGCCTTTGTCATCCTGAGCGAAGCGAACGAAGTGAGCGGAGTCGAAGGAGCGGCGCAGAGTTCAGTGGCGGTCCCTCGACTTCGCTCGTTTCACTCGCTTCGCTCGGGATGACAACGCCTT
>JASHOG010000029.1 GCA_030041225.1 Vulcanimicrobiota bacterium
ACGAAAAGCAGCGTCACCGCTGCAATGAGTGAACCCACTGCTTTTCGTGTCATGCGCTTTTCCGTTCGCCGGTTAAGCGAGCGTTACATGTCGCTGTGAGCCGCGTTCGCGCTCGGATGGACGAGTGGGTTCATCCAGGCGAAGGCGCCGTTCGGATTCGGCTTGACCCAAACGACGAGATCCCAAATCGCAGGGAACGTGAAGACGCGCACGACTTGCGCCGTCGATTTCGCGATGCCCATCTTGACGAGCGTCGCCGCCTGCGGGTCGGCGAGACTGCCGCCGGCAGCGGTGAACTTCGCTGCGCTCGTTGCATGTCCGTAGATGATCGTACCGTTCGGGCCGCGGAGAATGTAGTGAACGTGCTCCTCGAAGTACTGCCAGCGAGCGGGGTTGACGCCCCACAACGACGGAGGCTTGCCGGCGACGTACGGCTCGGAGAAGTCGGCACCGAGAAGATTTCCGTGCACGTCGTACCAGAGTTGGCTCGGATGGTTCCAGTCGGTGGACGTCCAGTGCAAGTTTGCATAACTGATCGAACCCGAGCTGTCCTCATTCGTGTAGCGGAAATAGCCGGCGCGCTCGGCATCGGCCTCGCTCTTGAAGCGCGGGGGCAGAGCCTTTTGAATGTGCGAAACAAAGGCGAGCTCGGCACCCTGAGGCTGCGGCGGCAGCGTCGGCTTGGGCTTAGGAGCGGCGGCGAACGCGAGCGTCGCCGAGAGAGTAAGAACGAGTGTGAGCGTTGCTCCGAGAGAGCGCGTGATCACGAGAGTGAACCTCCTTCAGGTAGGCATGGTGATGATGACGATGTGGGCGTGAAAAAGCACGTCGCCGGTCTTATCGACCGACGACGAGATGGCTCGAGCTGCGGCACCGCAGCGCTCAATACCGCTGCGGCCGATGCCGCAACGGCGTTGTGTCTAGCTTGCGCGCTCTTCGGCTTCGGTTGCCAGAGCGGCGCGCTTGCCCTCTTCGATGAGCTGCTTGACGCGCTGCCCACCCTTCTGTCCGATGCGCTCATAGAAGTCCGGACCATAGCGATCGCGAGTTGCCTCGCCGCCCTTCTTGCCGCCTTTCTTGCCGATCTGCTCGTAGAAGGTGTGGCCATGAGCCTGCTTTGTAGCCAGGCCGCCCTTACGACCGATCTGCTCGTAGAATTCCGGACCGTACTTTCTCTTCACGGTCTCGCCGCCTTTCTGTCCGGCTTCCCGAACCGAGAGGCCCGCTCCGTGCTTGGGGCTGGAAGTGTCGTTCATCATGCGTTTTATACCTGTAGTTCGCTGTAGCGCCCCAGGGAGGGGGTCGGCGAAAGCTCCACTATCTAGAACGTAGGTTTACCTAACATCGTTTGCCTTGGAGGCGGCTTTAATGGTTCGAACGCTTGCTTTGCTCCTGACCGCGGCCGTAGCCGCCTCGGCCGCACCCCGGAACACACCAACCGAGCCGGCGACGGTTCAGGCCCTGCTGGCGCTGGGCCGCAGCAGGCAACCCTCCCGGGAGCCTCTGGTCGTCGCTCGGCTTCGGGACCCACGTCCCGCCGTTCGAGCGTTGGCGGTCTACGCGATCGGACTCATCGCAAGTGGGCGAGAGAGCGGGGCAGTCCTCTTGGGGCTCGGCGATCCAAATGGCGCGGTTCGCGTGGCGGCACTCGACGCGGCCGACCGATACGCGGCCGCTCATCTCATCCCCGCAACGATGGAACGAGGGATGGTTTCGAGGATCGAGCGCGTGCTCGGCAGCGATCCTGATCCGATCGTGCGTGCGCGAGCCGCTGCGACGCTCGAATCGTTCTCCGACACGGCGTATGGTCCGAAAATCGTTCTCGTGCTCGTGCATGCAATCGAAAGCGATCGCGCATCGCTCGTGCGCCGCTTTGCGATGTGGACGATCTTCCGCGGATACGCCGCTGCCGCGCCGCACGCGTTTCTCAGGCGCATGCTGAACGATCGCGACGAAGTCGTTCGTATCGAAGCCGTGCACGCGATCGGAAAACGCAAGGACCCGTCGGACGCCGCGTTCGTGAAGCCGCTGCTCGCCGATCCATCCTGGCGCGTGCAAGAGCAGGCATCGGAGACGATCCGTTTGCTCGACGGCCTGACGCTCACACAGCATTGGACCGCGATCCCGGCGTTCGTGCATGTTCCGCCTCCGCAGCCGGATCCGCTGCGTGGGCTCCCTGCACTGCCCCGCGTGGCGCTCTACGGCAAACTCCGCGCTCCGACCGCAGCTGACGTTCGGCGTTTCGTTCACACACTGCCCGTGCTCGACCCGAAGACCGCGGCAGCGATGGGCGGCCCCGCCCCGGGGCCGCACCCCCGCGTGCGCATCGTGACGACGAAGGGCGATATCTACGTCGTGCTCTTCCCCGAGTGGGCTCCGGTGACGGTGGTGAACTTTCTCATGCTCGCGGATCGCGGGTATTACGACGACAATCGGTGGTTCCGCATCGTCCCGGATTTCGTCGTGCAGACCGGCGATCCAAACGGCAACGGCAACGGTGACGCAGGCTACTCGATTCATTCCGAGGAGAATCCGATCGCACAGGACAGCTACGTCATCTCGATGGGTCTCAACTACACGAACCCGCCGAACGCGCACGCGCTGCGCGACTCGGCGGGAGCGCAGTACTATATCACGCTTTCTCCGCAGCTCCACCTCGATCGTGACTTCACCGTCTTCGGTGAGGTGACGAGCGGCTTCGATGTGCTCGGCCGTCTGGTGGAATCGGATCGCGTCGTACGCATCGTGCGCATCGCTGACGAAACACTGCCGCTCCATCGAGGGTACCTGCTACCATGATGAGATCTGCGACTCCACACGAGCTCGGGAGACGTGAACGCGACGCTCGCCGAGTCATGGCACGGACGAGCAATCTCCATCGACACGTCGTCCGGTGATGTGCGGTTGCGTGTTTCGGCTCGGTTCCGGTGAGGATTACGACGGACTCGGGCGATATCACCGTTTCGCGCGAATAAAGCGGATCACGCCCTGGAATCGAGGAGAATCGTCACAGGGCCTTGGTTGACGAGCTCGACGTCCATGTCGGCACCGAACTCTCCATAAGCAACGCGTAAGCCCAGGCGCTCTAGCTCCGCGCCTGTGAGGCGGTAGAGATCGCTCGCCAGCGGCTCTTTTGCCGCGGTGATAAACGACGGCCGCCGCCCTTTTTTCGCATCGCCGTATAACGTGAACTGCGAGACGAGAAGCACGCCCCCGCCGACTTCCAGCAGCGAGCGGTTCATCAAACCCTCCGCGTCGCGGAAGATGCGCAGGTTTGCGATTTTCTCCGCCATCCAGCGTGCGTCGCGCTCCTCGTCATCGACGGCGACGCCGAGCAGCACGGCGAGACCGCTTGCGATGTCGCCCACGATGCGTTCGCCGACGATGACTCGAGCCCGTGTCACACGCTGAACGACGGAGCGCACGTTGCCTCCCTCTACTTGCTGAAGATCGAGGAGAGTGCGAAGAGCGCGTTCTCGCGCCTTTCCGCGACGCGGCGATAGAAGTAGCCCGCCCAATGCGTCCCGAACGGCACGTAGACCCGTATGTTATAGCCGTCGGCGACGATGCGACGCTGGAGCTCCGGAAAGCAGCCGTAGAGCATCTGAAACTCGAAGCGGTCGTGCGCGATGCCGTGTTGCCGGACGATCTCCTTCACGCCCGCGATCAGGCGGCGATCGTGGGTCGCGATGCCGGGATAGACGCCACGGGTGAGGAGCGGCTCCGCGAGCCTGAGGTACTGCGCTCTGATATCATCCATCGAGGCGAGCGCGATACTCGGCGGCTCCTTGTATGCGCCCTTGCAGAGCCGCACGCGCGCGCGTAGACCGATCGCTCGCTCCACATCGGCGGGCGTGCGCTTCAGCAACGCTTGCAACACGATGCCGACGTTCTCGTGCTCTGCAAAGGCGTGCTCGAACACCTCGAGCGTGCGCTGGGTGACGGCGCTTCCCTCCATGTCGATGCGCACGAACGGATCGGGGTTCGCACGCGCTCGCTCGAGGATACGTTCGAGATTACGCAACGCCACGTCGTCACCGATCAGCAGGCCGATTGCCGTGAGCTTGACCGAGATGTTGCTGCGAATGCCGGAGGAGCCGATCGCGTCCAGCATCGCAAGGTACGTCTCCGTCGTTCGAGTCGCAGTCTCCCGGTCCGTGACGTCCTCTCCGAGGAAGTCGAGGGACGCCGTGATGCCGCTCTGGTTGAGTCGCGTCACGGCCTCGACCGCGTCACCGATGAGCTCTCCGGCGACGAAACGCCGCGCAATGAAGAAGAAGCGTCGCTGAAACGGCGAGTCCGGCGAGAGAAGGTGCTCGATCACAGACGCCTACTGTACGACGCCACGCCGGAGAATCCACTGCGCGGCGAGCACGACGACCGTGAGGACGACGAAGCCGTAGCAGAGAGCGAGCGCTGCACGCACGCCTGATGCCGAAAGAGTGACGTAGAGCGCAACGGGGAGAGAGGATGGGTGGTAGGCGAGGATGGACGTCGCGCCGTACTCGCCGAGCGCCCGTAGCCACGTGAACGCGATACCCGCGGCGATATTGCCGAGCGCGGCGGGGAGCGCAATGCGAAAGAAGATGCGCCACTCGCTTGCACCGAGCGTGCGCGCGGCATCGGCGTAGATAGGATCGAGCGCCGAGAACGCCGCTGCGCTCGCAATTGCAACGAAGGATCCCGCGACGAAAAACTCTGCAACCGCGACGCCGAACAGTGAACCCGGTATGGGTGTGGCGCGCAGGAGCGAGAGCAACATGACTCCCGAAGCAACCGGAGGAAAGGCGAGGGGAAGCGCGAGCAGGAGAACCGCGAGCAGACGAAGTCGCAGCGGCGCCCGGGAGATCGCATAACCGGCCGGCACGCCGAGGGCGGTGGCGACGGCTGTAGCCGCGAGTGAGGCAAGAAGCGAGATGCGGACGGCATTGCGCACGAAGTCGGAGCCGAAGACGGTTGCGACTTCCGCGGGGCGTATCGAGAGCAAGACGCCGAGGATAGGAAGGGCAACGGCCGCCGCGAGCAGCGCGAAGAAGAGCGGGAAGAGGAGCCTGGACGCGTCGCGATTCATCACGCAAAGTTTACCAAAGGTGAAGGGGGAGGCGCGAGGCTGAAGAGCGGGACCGGCGAAAGGCGCGTTCATGGAGCAGCGACGCCGCCGGGTGTTGGTCGCGGACGACGATCCGGCGATCTGTATGCTGATCGAGACCGTGCTTCGCCGCGGTCCATACGAGATCAGGTGTTGTGGCGACGGGGAGAGCGCGATACTTGCACTCAACCACGATGGCCCGTTCGACATGATGATCTGCGATTTCATGCTTCCCGGCATCTCCGGGCTCGATCTCATCGAGCGTGTACGCTCGAGCGAGTGGGGCGAGGTTCCCATTCTCATGATCAGCGGACATGCTTCGCAAGTGACGGAGCGCGCACGAGCTGCCGGCGCCGATCTCTTTTTGAACAAACCCTTCACGCTTTCACAGCTTCGCAGCGCCGTCGCCTCGCTTACCGCGGACGCAAGCATTTCCTAAGCTCGCCACGGAGCGGCGCTGCGCGATGAGCGTCGGCGAGGCGCTGCTGGAGCTCGCGCGAGCACGCGATGCGCATACGGTTGCCGTCGTCGGGACGGCGAAGAACGTCGGCAAGACCGTGACGATACGTGCACTCTACGAAGCCGCCGTCGCGCACGGTGTACCCACCGGCGTCCTTAGTGCCGGACGCGACGGGGAAGCGATCGATGCCGTCACGCGAGATCCAAAACCGCGGTTGCGCCTGGAGGCTGGAACGTGGATCGCGAGCGCGCTGCGAACACCGCATCCGCTGAGGGACGTCGGGCTCCCCTGTGGCGTCACAATTCCGACGGCGTGCGGCCCCGTGCTCGTGGGATGCGTCGAGGAAGCCGACGACTACGAGCTTGTCGGTCCTCCAACGGTCTCGGGGTTACGGATCGCAGTCGATGCGCTGCGCGAAAAGTGTGAGCTCGTTCTCATCGACGGTGCGATCGATCGGCTCGCCGCGATCTCGAGTGGTGAGGATGCGGTAATCGTTGCGTGCGGTGCCGCGGGTGGAGCAACGCTCGAGGAGATCGTCGACGACGTGCGCGCGCTGGTCGAGCGGCTGCGGATCCCGCCGGTCGATCCGCAGGAGCCCGCGATGTTCGTCGAGGGCGCGCTCCTCCCGGAGCTCGCTTCGGAGCTGCTTTCGAGCGGTGAGCAACGACAAATCGTCGTTCGCTCGCCGGCCTCGGTGAGCTTGAGCGGACGGCTTGCGCAGCGTGCACTTGCGGAGCTGCACCTGCGCTGCGAACATCCGGTGCAACTTCTCGCCGCGACGGTCGCGCCGAGCGCGGGACGCAAAGCCCTCGAGCCGCAGCGACTGTTGGAGGCGGTTGCGCAGGCGACCGCGCTGCCGACGTACGATGTTTATACGGGCTCGTGCGCGAAGCCGTCGGCATGGAGCCGCTGATCATCACGTGCGCGCCGGTCGGCGCCGAGGTGATGCCCGAGCAGACGCCCTATCTACCGATCACGCCGCAGGCACTCGGAGAGACCGCCGCCGCGATTCGCGCGGCCGGCGCTTCCATCATTCACGTGCACTGTCGTAACGACGACGGCACGAACACGCATGCGGTCGAGCGCTTCGCGCAAGCACAGGCTGCTATCCGTACGAAGAGCGACCTCATCGTGCAATTCTCGACCGGCGGCGCGATCGGCATGAACGCGCAGGAACGCGCGGGCGTTCTGGAGCTGCGCCCTGAGATGGCGTCGCTCACGTGCGGGACGGTGAACTTCGGCGATGGGATCTTCGAGAATCCTTTTCCGCTGATGCGCGCGCTCGCGCAACGCATGAACGAGCTGGGCGTCCGACCCGAACTGGAGATCTTCGACAAGGGACACCTCGCTAATGCGCGGCGTCTCGCTCGCGAGGGCGTGCTCAGCCTTCCGCAGCATGTCGACTTCGTGCTCGGCGTTCCCGGTGCACTCGAAGCCACGGTGCAGAATCTCTGCGATCTCGTCGACGACCTGCCCACCGGTTGCACGTGGTCGGTAGCAGGCATCGGACGCGGTCAGCTACCGATGGCGGTGGCGGCCATAGCGATGGGCGGCCACGTGCGCGTCGGGCTCGAAGATAACATCTACTTCAGCAAGGGGCGTCTCGCGCGCAACGAGGAGCTCGTCGAACGCGTTGCTCGCATTGCGCGCGAGGCAGGACGTGACGTAGCGTCACCAAATGAAGCGCGCAGCATGCTTGGCATACCGAAGTGCTAAACTACGTCGTGCGGCGATCGGTGCAAGCGATCCCGCTGCTGATCCTGATTTCGATGATCCTCTTCGTGATCATCAACAACGCGCCGGGCGGTGCGCTCGCGCCGTATCTGCAGAACCCGCACATCACACCCGCCGACATTCACCGGCTCGAGGTCAATCTTGGACTGATTCCGCCGAAAGGCGTCCCCGGCTGGGCGTGGACCATCGTTCGCTACTTCCGATGGCTCGGACTCGTACTGCACGGCGACCTAGGATGGTCGACGAGCAACGCGGAGCCGGTGACACGGGCGATCGGCGAGCGTTTCTGGGCAACGTTCGAGCTCATGGGCACCTCGATCGTCGTCGCGCTCATCGTCGGTCTCACGTTCGGCATATTCTCCGCGGTCTTGCCGTACTCGGTGTGGGATTACATCGTCACCACTTTTGCCTTCTTCGGTCAGTCGATGCCGATCTTCTGGTTTGCGCTGATGCTGCAGCTCGGCCTCGCGGTGCACGGCATCCCACTCCTCGGCGGGTACATGATCCAGCTGCCTTCAGCCGGAATTTCGAGCTACGACACGTTCAACTTGGGGGACCGCCTCGAACATCTCGTGTTACCGACGATCGCGCTTTCGTTTCTTTCGCTCGCCCTGTACAGCCGCTTCACACGTTCCTCAATGCTCGAGGTGCTCAGCGCCGATTATATTCGAACCGCCGCAGCGAAGGGATTGCCGTTTCACACGATTCTGCTCAAGCACGGCCTCAAGAACGCATTGATCCCGGTGGTGACGATCGTTGCGATCTCGCTGCCCTCGCTCATTGCGGGTGCCGTCGTCACGGAGACGATCTTCGCATGGCCCGGAATGGGCCGTCTTTTCATCAACGCACTGCAACAAGGCGACATGGCGCTGCTGATGGGCTATCTCTGCATGGTTTCGGTACTCGTCATCTTCTGCAATCTTCTCGCGGACGTTGCGTACGCATGGCTTGACCCGAGAGTGAAGTACGACTAGGATGGCTCGCTAAGTGGCTGCCGCGGCGCCGGTCGTGCCCGTTACCGATGCGGATGACGTCGTCTACGCTCGCGTTACGTTCTGGAAGCGCTTCCGGCGCCACCGCCTCGCGCTGATCTCGGGCGGCGTCTTAGTCTTCATGGTGCTCTGCGCGCTCCTCGCGCCCGAGATCAGCCGTCTCGGAGGGTTCGCCGATCCAAATGCGATCGACGAGCACTGGCTCGGCACGCCGCTGCCGCCATGTTTCGAGAACGCGGCGCAGTGCGCTCGTCACCTGCTCGGAAGCGACGAGGTCGGACGCGATCTGTTCTCCCGTCTGCTCTTCGGCGCGCGCATCTCGCTGACGCTCGCCGTCACTGCGGTGCTGATGGAGATCGTCATAGGGACGATCCTCGGCGCATTCGCCGGGTACTACGGGGGATGGGTCGATTACCTCTTGATGCGCCTCACCGACGTCTTTCTCTCGATTCCAATTCTGCCGCTCTTGCTCGTGCTCACCGGCATCGTTGCCGAGTCGTCGACGAAAGCCGCATTGAACTTCGGCACGATCGTGCTCATCATCGGCGCGCTCTCCTGGCCGTCGGTTGCGCGGCTCGTGCGCGCGTCCTTCCTCACGCTGCGCGAGCGCGATTTTGCGGAGGCGGCACGAGCGATCGGCGGAAGCGACCTGCGGGTAATGTTCCGGCACCTCCTGCCTAACGCCGTCGCCCCCATCGTCGTTCAGGCGACGCTCGACGTCGCAAACATCATTATTTTGGAATCGACGCTCGACTTTCTCGGCTTCGGCATTCAACCACCGACGGCGTCGTGGGGAAACATGCTCGTGAACGCTCAGGCGAACGTGCAGGATGCCTGGTGGGCGGCCGTCTTCCCCGGCTTTTGCATCCTCGTGACGACGCTGTCGATCAACTTCATCGGTGATGGTCTGCGCGACGCCCTCGACCCCAACATGAGGTAAGCCCTGTCATCCCGAGCGGAGCGAGCGAA
>JASHOG010000030.1 GCA_030041225.1 Vulcanimicrobiota bacterium
CTGCGTAGTGCGGCGAGCGTGTTCGCGACGTGTTGCGACGGATCGAGGTTCGTGTACGTGTAGATGATCGTTCCGTCAGGAGCGATGACGTACGAGGTTCTATTTGCGTACTGCGTGTGCTGCGGTAGCACGGCATCGTATGACTTCGCAATCGTGAGCGTCGGATCGGCCGCGACGGGGAACTTGCTGCGACACTCGCTCACCGAGAACCGGTTCAAGGTGTCGATCGTGTCGTGCGAGACTCCGATGACGGTGGCTCCCAAGGCCTGGTACTGATCGATCGCGGCGGCGAAGTCGTGCGCCTCGATCGTGCAGCCCGTCGTGAAGGCCGCCGGATAGAAGTACAGCACGACCGGGCCCTTCTGGAGCGCGGCCGCGAGACTGAAGGTGAAGACCTTCCCGCCCAGCGAGGCCTGCGCCGTAAAGTCCGGCGCCTTCGCACCAACGTCCAAGGCGGCAAGCGCAAGCGACGTAGCGGCAACCAGCGAGAGAGCCGTGGCGGTGAAAACCCGTGAGAGCATCGCGAACCTCCTGCAGATCATGCCGTTGACTTCGGCCTAGATGCCGATAAGCCTCGCCAGAATCATGCGCTGGACTTCGTTCGTCCCTTCACCGATCTCGTTGATCTTCTGGTCTCGATACATGCGCGAGACGGGATACTCCTCGATGAAGCCATAACCGCCGTGAATCTGGACCGCGTCGTTGACGACTCGATGCGATACCTCGCCCGCGTAGAGCTTCGCGAGACTGGCGCTGTAGACGAAATCGCGGCCGTTGTCCTTCTCCCACGCGGCCTTGAGCATCATGAGCTTCGCGTGCTCGATCTGCGTCAGCATGTCGACGAGCTTGAACTGGATTGCTTGGAACGAAGAGATCGCTTTGCCGAAAGCCTGGCGCTCCTTCGCGTACTTTAAGGCTTCGTCGTACGCACCCAATGCAAGACCCACGGAGAGCGCTGCGACCGAGATGCGTCCGCCATCGAGAATTGTGAGAAATTGCCGAAAGCCTTCGCCCCGTTCGCCGAGCACGTTCTCTTCGGGCACGCGTGCATCGACAAACGAAAGCTCCCGGGTGTCGGAGGCGCGCCATCCCATCTTGCGGTACTTCTTGCTGCGCGAGAAACCGGCGGTCGATTGCGGGACGATGATGTTCGTGATCTCCGCCGCACCGTCCGCGCGCGTACCGGTTACCGCCGTGATCGTCGTGCCGCCGGTGATGTCGGTACCGGAGTTTGTGATGAAGGCCTTGGTTCCGTTGATCACCCACGTGCCGTTCTCGAAGCGCGCCTTCGTCTTGCAATTTCCGGCATCGCTCCCCGCTTCAGGTTCGGTGAGGCCGAAAGCCCACAGCTGCTTGCCCTGAGCGAGGGGAACCAAGAAGTGCTCCTTCTGCTCGTTTGTGCCGAAGAGAAAGAACGGCGTCGCACCGAGCGATACCGCTGCTGCCAGCGTGATGGCCGTCGACGCATCGATGCGCGCGATCTCCATGACCGCAAGCGCATAACTCATCGTGTCCGCGCCGGCACCTCCAAACTCTTCCGGGAAAGGGAGCCCGAAGAAACCGAGCTCGCCCATCTTCGCGACGAGCTCATACGGGAAGCGCTCTTCGCGGTCCATGCTCTCTGCCTGCGGGCGAACCTCGCCCTCGGCGAACTCCCGTGCGAGCTGCTGGATCGCTCGCTGCTCCGGCGTCAGGTCGAAGTCCATGGCTCGAAGGTATAGGTCCGCACCCTGCGCAAAACCCTCCCGTTCGATGATCTCCCTGCGGAGCGTCTCGCTTCTCTATCCAAACGGCGTTCGCGCTCTCGACCACGTCACGTTAGAGATCGCGAAGGGCGAGTTTGTCTTTCTGGTGGGCCACTCGGGGACCGGAAAATCCTCCGTGCTCCGCCTGCTCTATCGCGAGATGCGACCGTCATCAGGGGAAATTACCGTCGACGGCATCCGCGTCGATCGGCTTCCCGGCAGGCGCGTTCCGGCGCTGCGGCGTCATCTCGGCGTCGTCTTTCAAGATTTCAAGCTCTTGCCGGACAAGACGGTGTGGGAAAACGTCGCCTTTGCTATGCAAGTGACGGGCGCGCCGACGAAAGAGATACTCCGCCAGGTTCCGCGCGCCCTCGATCTCGTCGGCCTGTCGCATCGCAGCCGGATGTATCCCGACGAGCTCTCCGGTGGAGAGCAGCAGCGCACTGCGATCGCGCGTGCGCTCGTGAACAATCCAAAGATTCTCCTCTGCGACGAACCGACGGGCAATCTCGATCCCGCGAACACGACGGAGATCGTCGACCTGCTGCTTCGCATCAACCTCAAAGGAACGACCGTCCTCGTCGCAACACACAACCAAGCCGTCGTCGACCGCATGCGTCGCCGCGTCGTGCGCCTCGAGAACGGCAAGGTCGTCACCGACAAGGAACGGGGTTACTACTATCTTGGACTGGGGCAGGGTCAAGTTCTTTCTGGGTGAGGTTGCGCGCGGCTTCACGCGCAACGCCGTCATGCAGCTCACCGCGATCGGAACGGTTGCGATGACGCTGCTGCTCCTCGGTGCGTTTCTCTTCATCCGCACGACGCTGGCGGATCTCAGCAACGGGATGCTGCAGCACATCGAGATCTCCGTGTACCTCAAGCCGAATGCGACACCGCAGACGATCGCGGCGCTACGCGCATCGTTTCGCGCCGATCCACGCATCTCGACGGTCGAGTTCATTCCGAAGGCTGAGGGATTGAAGGAGCTGCGTGCACGCACGCGCGGCGTCATCGACACGTCGCTCCTCACCGAGAATCCTCTTCCCGACAAGTTCCGTATACGCGTTCGCTCTCCGGAGCTCGTCCCTGCCGTCGCCGGAGAGCTGCGTCGCCTCTCCGGCGTCGACAACGTCGTCTACGGACAGGGCGTCGTCGAGCGTCTGCTACGGCTCGACATGGTCTTGCAACGCATCGGCGTCGCAATGATCGCTCTCTTCGTCATCGTCGCAACGATCATCATCTCGAACACGACTCGCCTCGCCGTCTACGCGCGCAGGCGTGAGATCTCGATCATGCAGCTCGTCGGCGCGACGAACCTCTACGTACGGATGCCGTTCATCTGCGAAGGCCTCATCGACGGCGTCCTCGGCGCGGCAGTCGCGATCATCTTGCTCGTCGTCGTGCACGCGACGCTCTGGCCGCGGCTTCTCGAGGCGCTTCCATTCGTGCAGTTCAACACCGCGGTCGTCGACGTGCCGGTGCTCGTGCTTCAGCTCTTCTTGGTGGGGGGTGTTATCGGCACGGGTGCCGCGTGGATATCCGTCGGACGCCACCTCCAAACGTGAGGCGCGCTCTCGCCCTTCTTCTCGTCCTCGTTGCGCCGCTCTCCGCGGCGGCCGCCTCGCGTCACGCGATGAGCCGCGCGCGCAGCGAGCATCTGCAAACGCTGGAGCAGCGCATCGAAGAGCAGCGCCGTCGAGCGCAAACTTTACAGCACCGTCTCCACGAGAAGCGCGTCCAACTGAACTATGCCGCGGCGCGTGTCAACGATTTGCAAGGGCAGCTCGACGAGACGAACGCGGCCATCTCGAACGTCGACACGACGCTCGCTCACGTCGGTGCCGAGCAGCACGAAACGGAGCGTCGGCTCAACTGGTACGCGCGACAGCTTACTGCCGCGGAACGATCGCTCGAGCTGCACGACGGACTCCTTCGGCGGCGCCTCGTCGACATCTACGAGTACGGGCAGCCGAACTTCCTGAGCGTTCTCGTCGCAGCGAAGTCGTTTAGCGACTTCATCGAGTCGTGGGACGACCTGGACCTCCTCATCGCCGCGAACGAGCGTGCCGTCCGAGAGCGGCGTGATGCCGCCGAGCGCGTTCTGGCGACGCAGCGCAGCCTCGAGGAGAGCCGGAGCACGCTGCAAGACGAGGAGCAGCAGCAGGCGCAGGCGCGCAGCCAGCTCGGGTCGCTCGCGGCGGAGCGCAGCAATCTCGTAGCGGTCGCCGACGCGAAGCGCCGCGTCATCGCCGCGCAAGTCACGAGCATGGAGGACATCTCCGCCGCGCAGGAGGCACAGATCGAAGCGCTGATTCAGGAGCGGACGCGCGAGATCGACGAGGCGCACGGCATCGCGGGCCCGCCGATCTCCTCAAACGGCTTCTTCTCTTGGCCCCTGACCGGGCCGATCACCTCGCCCTTCGGTTGGAGGGAGAATCCCTTCGGCGGCGGCCCGGAGTTTCACGCTGGGATCGACATCGGCGTGCCGATCGGGACGACCGTCTGCGCCGCTGCCCCAGGGACGGTCATCATGGCGCAGTGGTACGGGGGCTACGGAAACTATATCCTGATCGACAACGGCAACCACTACTCGACCGGCTACGGCCATCTCTCAGCGATCTATGTTTCCGTTGGACAAGTGGTCAAGAAAGGGCAGGCAATTGCGGCGTCGGGAAGTACGGGGTACTCAACTGGGCCACACCTTCACTTCGAGATACGCTATTATGGTAAACCGATCGACCCGGCTCCTCGCCTTGTTCATTGAGGCTGGCAATGAAGGGTAAGAGAGTCGCATGAATCTTCGCGCGTCGATCGTCGCGCTCGTCGCCGCCGCCGTCATAGCCGGCGCGGCGTTTTACGTGGGCCACCGTACCAGCGCTTCCTTGACGGCGGGCGGCTTGCCGATGCGTATCGCTTCAAACGGAGGGCTCGGCGGCTTCTTCGGCCCGTCGGCCGGTTCCGACCAACTCGTCGGCATCGCGCTCTTACAGCTCGAGCGAGAGTTTTACAAGCCGGTCGATCCGCAGACCGCGTTCGACGGTGTGCAAAAGGACCTCATCTCCTACCTCAGGAGCAAGCACCTCGCAACGAGGCTTCCGACGGAGCGCGCGACCGGCGATCCGGCAACCGACGCGCTCCACATCGAAGATGAGGTTGAGTACGCACAGTCACACTACGGTACCAAGGCCGGTGACAACGCGATCGTCGAGCAGGCGATCGACGGCGTCATGGATTCCGTCGATGATCCGTACACCGTGTACCTTCCGCCGCGCGAGATTCGCCAGCTCACGGAGTCACTCGTCGGGGGTGATTTCGGAGGCATCGGAGTGTACATTCTCCCCCTGAGGAACCGCGAGATCTTGCTCGAGCCGATCGAAGGACTTCCGGCGGATCGCGCTGGTATGCGCATGCCGCTCATCCTCGACTCCGTAAACGGCACGCCGGCCAACGGTCTCTCACCCGACGCCGTGCAGGGGTTGATACGTGGGCCCGCCGGCACCGTCGTGGCGATCAGAGCACATCCGCTCGAAAAAGCCAACGATGCGCGCACCTACCGCATCGTTCGCCAGATCATTCACGTACCGACCGTACACGCGAAGATGGAGGACGGCATCGATTACATTCGCCTCACGGACTTCGGCACGACGTCACCGGAGGAAATCCATGCGGCCCTCTTGGACGGTCGTGCGCGCGGGGCGAAGGGGTACATCCTCGATCTCCGCGATAACGGCGGCGGCTTGGTCGACAGCGCCGTCTCAATCGTCAGCTACTTTGTGCCACGCGGCGCCCTCGTCGTTTCGGAGATCGAACGCGACGGCACGGTGACCCCGCAGTACGGCGACGGCGCGACGATCGCGGGCCTGCGTCCCTTGGTGATCTTAGTGAACAAGTACACTGCGAGCGCCTCTGAGATCACCGCCGGTGCGCTCCAGGACTACCACCTCGCCACGCTGGTCGGGACGCAAACGTTCGGTAAGGGCGTCGTGCAGTCGATCTACCCAATGCCCGACGGCGCCGGGGCGCTGAAGATCACGGTTGCCAGATACGTGACGCCTAAAGGGCGTGACATCCAGCATCGTGGCATACGGCCGGACGTGATCGTCGATCAGAACCCCGACCCAGGCTTTTTTGACACCCCCGCCGACAAGCAGCTCGAAGCGGCGAAGAGCCGAATCGAGCAACTTCGGCGCTCCTCCTAGCGTTCTTGAGTAACGGATGAAACGACAGTATGCCTCCGCCCTAACCTCGGCTCTCCTCGCCGCATTGTTCGTGCGCGGTGGAGCCGCGGCCGCCCCGGCGCTTTCGCAAACCGATCAGGGCGAGATCAGAACGAGCTACCAGTACCTCCTACACCAGTACTACGAGCACGTCTCGCCCCAGGCCGTGTTGAACAGCGTTCGCGGCGATCTCCTCGTCACGCTACGCTCCGAGGGCCTGACGCATCCGAGCCTTCCTGCGCTTCGCGCGAACGGCCTCGAGGCGTCCAACATCCACGCGGTCGAGAGCGAGGTGCTCGCGGCTGCACGCGAAGCCGGACACCGCAGCTCGCCGCATCAGCTCGCGTACGTCGCGATCGACGGTATGATGCGTGCGGTTCACGATCCCTACACGGTGTTCTTGACGCCGAAAGAGTACGCCGCGCTCAATGAAGGTCTCGACGGCGGCGACTTCGGCGGAATCGGTATCGTGATCCAACAGGACGACCGGACGCGCTACATCAGCGTCGAGGACGTCATCCCGGACGGGCCCGCCGACAAGGCCGGGGTACAGCAAGACGACCTGATCGTCACGATCGACGGCATCTCCACGAAGTCGATGGATGCACAACAGGCGAGCAATCACTTACGCGGCAAGGAAGGAACGCGCGTTACGCTCGGTATCGAGCGCGACGGTAAGGCGCTGTCCACGCCGATCACGATCACGCGCGCACAGATTCACGACGTGAGCGTCTTCGAAAAGATGCTGCCGGACAAAATCGGCTACGTTGCCGTCACGGTTTTCGGCGCGGACACCGGTAGCGAGCTTGCGACGGCACTCGACCGGCTCGAGCAGGAAGGCGTGCGTGCGATCGTTCTCGATCTCCGCGATAACGGCGGCGGATACCTCGACGCGGCGATTGCCGTCTCTTCGAAGTTCATCCCGAGTGGACCGATCGTTTCCGTCGAGGAGCGCGCCGACGATGTCACGACGTTGGAGGCCGACGATACGGCCATAGCGCCGTTGCCGCTCGTCGTGCTCGTCAACGGCCATACCGCCTCGGCGTCGGAGATCACCTCCGGTGCAATCCAAGATAGCGGCGTCGGAACGATCATCGGCACACGCACCTTCGGAAAGGGCGTCGTGCAGACGATCTATCCGTTGGGCGACGGCTCCGCGGTGAAGATCACGACGGCCCGCTACCTGACCCCGCACAATCGTGACATCAATCATTTGGGGATCGCACCCGACATCGTCGTGGCGGAAAACGCTCGCCCGCGCTTCGGTGATCCGTCGCAGGACGTCCAGCTCGAGCGCGCGATTCAGTTTCTCCAGAACCGGCTCGCGCAACAGAACTAGCGAAGCGCTAGCGATCTCCTAACTCTGCTTCTTTCGGGAGCGCCTCGAGGACGCGCCGCTCCTTTTCGCGGAGGATCTCCTTCGGGCTCCATCGCCGGCTGGAAGAGCCGGAACCTCGGTCGTGGCCAAGCTCTTTTGCTCCTCTTCGACCTTCGCCCGGCTGCGGCGGCGGCGCGTGGGCGCAGCCGGTCTGGGCTCCTCCTGCGAAATGATAACCGGCGGCGCCTCGATCGCCGGCACCGCTGAGGCCGTAACCGACGCGACGGCCCCGCCGCCGCGACCGCGCCGGCGCCGCCGTCGGCGGCGACGTCCGTCGCGCTGAACTTCCTGAGCCGGCGCGGGATGGACGTCGAGTTGCGCCTCGGCGCTCTCTTGTGAAATACCGACGGCGGTCGCTACGCCGAGCTGGGCTCGGCGCCGACGTCCTCGTCCTCCTCGACGGCCACGGCGACGCCGTTTGCGCTTTCCTCCCTCCCCGGGAGCACCTTCACCGATAACGATCGCCGCAGGACTGTGCTGCGCTTTCTGCACGACCGTGAGCGCCTTGTCTTGAGCCTCCTCTTCCTCGGTCAGCGTCGTAATACCGATCGGTGGACGTGCCTGTGCCTGCTGCGCTGCCTCTTCGGCGAGCTCGCGCAGCGCCTTCGTCTGCTCGGAAGCGGTCGGCGCGCCCTTGTGTTTGCGGCGGCGCGTCTTCTTCTTTGCCGCTCCGGCGGTGATAAGCTCCGCGATCACGCTGTCGCTCCCGTCGTCAACGTCGATGATGCGCACGCGCGCCGAGTCTCCAAGATTGTTTGCGGCGTTCTCGACCTCTACGATGTGGTCTCCGACGACGGCTGCGGCCGATGTCGTCGTGGGTAGCCGCTCCGAGAGCAGCTCGACGTCATGCTCGTCGCCGACGCGAACGACACCATCACGCTTCGCCCGCTCCGCGTGCTCGATGCGCCAGCGCTCCGGATGGAGCATCGGATCGACACGAAGATGCACGTTTCGCCGTAGCTGTTGTGCAAGTGCTCGTAGCTCGTACTCGTACCAAAAAGCCATCTGCGCCGCGACGTTCGGCGGCGTGTACACAATGAGGGCCCCGGGAGCATCACCGGCGTGACTGCGTAGATCGCGAAACGCCTCGATTGCAACCGATTGCGGCGACATGACCGAGCCCAAGCCGCCGCAGTATGGGCAGGCCCCTTGAAGCTGCGCGCCGAGGTCTTTGCCGATGCGCTTGCGTGTGAACTCGAGCAGCCCGAGGTTCGAGAACGACTGAATCGTCGACCGCGTCCGGTCCCGGCGTAGGCCCTCTTCGAGCGTCTTGATGACGCGGCTGCGCGATGCTTCGCTCGCCATATCGATGAAATCGACGACGATGATGCCGCCGATGTCGCGAAGACGCACTTGCCGCGCGATCTCGGCGGCCGCCTCGATATTCGTCTTGACGATCGTGTCCTCGAGGTTTTTCCCCCCGGTGAACTTTCCGGAGTTCACGTCGATGACGGTGAGCGCTTCGGTGGATTCGATGACGATCGTTCCGCCGGACGGGAGCGCGATCTTCGGCCGAAGCAGGCGCTGCAACTCTGCGTCGACCTTGTAATCCTTGAAGAGGTCGTGGCCCTTTTCATAGTGCTTCAAACGATCGAGATACTGCGGGCCCAAGAGATGGAGAAACTCGCGGACGCGGCGGTACTCGTCTTCATCGTCGATCAAAACGCGCTCGACATCGGCGGTGATGAAATCGCGCGCGGCCTTGTAGACGAGGTTCATGTCTTTGTGCAGGAGCGCCGGCGCGCTCGAACGCTTATAGGTCTCGAGAATGCCGTGCCACATCCGAATCAGCACGCCGAGGTCGGCGATGAGCTCCGCCTCGCTGACGCCCGCCGCTGCGGTGCGTACGACGGTTGCCATTCCCTCGGGGCGAATGCGTTGCATCACCGCTTTCAGGCGATTGCGCTCCTCGGCGGATTCGATTTTTCGCGAGACGCCGGAGAAGCGCCCCGTCGGCATGAGGATGAGGTAGCGCCCGGGCAGCGAGATGTTCGTCGAGATGCGCGCGCCCTTCAAGCCTCGCGGCTCTTTGACGATTTGCACGAGCACCTCGTCGCCGCGCTTCACCTTCTCGCTGATGGTGAAGCCGCTGTGGCCGCGAGTGATCTCGACGTCGCCGATGTTCAGCGGCTGTTTATTGATGTCGTCAACGTAGAGAAAGGCGTTCCTGCCGAGGCCGATGTCGACGAACGCGGCTCCCATCCCGGGCAGAACGTTCTGAACTTTTCCCTTGTAGATGGACCCGATGACGCGTTCTTCGCGTTCGATGTAGAGTTCGGCAAGCGTGCCGTCTTCAAGTATGGCGACCCGGTTTTCCCATGGGTCACTCGAGATGAGAATCTCGGTTGTCAATATATGTCCTTTTTTTGTTGGATCCGAAGATCCGGGTGGAGGTCGCGCGCGCCGACGCGGTTGATCGCGCGGCACGCTGCCAGCCTCGAAAAATCTTGTCTCGTGCTATTCAGCCGGCGTGGGCATCGCTCCTTTTCCACGCCTCGTCGCGCCTGAGGGGTGGGTCCCCCACGCCTCGGGCGCGACTACGCGTTTCCCAACACGTCTCTATCTTTTTGACTGTAAATATTCAGCAAAATGCCGACGGCGGCGAAGTCGGTGAGGATCGCGGAGCCGCCGTACGACATGAACGGGAGCGGGATGCCGGTGATCGGCATGATGCCGATCGTCATGCCGATGTTGACCAGCACATGAAAGAAGAGCATCGCCGTCAGTCCCGCGGCGAGCAGGTAGCCGAAGCGATCGCGGGCGGCAAAGAGCGTCTTGATCCCGCCGTAGAGCATGGTCGCGTAGAGTGCGAGCAGGAGCATCGCGCCGAGGAATCCGAGCTCCTCGGCGAGCACCGTGAAGACGAAATCACGCGAGTGCTCCGGAACGAAGTTGAGCTGGGTCTGCGTTCCGTGATGGAGGCCGCGCCCGAACCAGTCGCCGTTTCCTACCGCGATCTTCGCTTGATCGAGATTGTATCCGGCGCCTTGAGGGTCGGCGCTTGGATTGAGAAAGCTGAGCAATCGCGCCTTCTGGAAAGGCTTGAGCAGGGCGTTGGTGCCGACGGCGACCGCTGCGGCAACGAGTACGCCCATCCCGTAGATGGCGAAATCACCAATCTTCGGCAGCCCGAAGAACAGCTGCGTGGTGAGCATCGCGAGGAGGACGAGCGCCGTCCCGAGGTCGGGCTGTTTCAGAATCAAGAGCGCGGGAAGCGCGACGGTAAGGAGCGGTTTCCAGAGATCGGCAAGGCGCTCGTAGCTACCGCGACAGAGCACCGCCGCAAGTGAGATTGCAAGCACGAGCTTCGCCGGCTCCGAGGGTTGGAACGTGCCGAGCGGACCAAGAGAGATCCAGCGCTGCGCGCCAAACGCGGCGTGGCCACCGCGTAGTATGAAGAGTAGCAGCAGCAGATTGATCGCGTAGAGCGCGACCGCCCAGCGTGACCAGACGCGGTAATCGACGTAGGCGAGCCAGAGCATGAGCGGCACGCCGAGCACGATGTAGAGGAGCTGGCGCCGGTACTCGCCGGACGCGTCGGGATCGTGTAACCCCGCCGACTGCAGGCAGAGAACACCGAGCGCGGCGATGCCGACGCTCGGGAGCGCGAGCTGCCAGTTGAAGTTGCGCCAAAAGCGGCGCCACGCTGTTTCATGGCGCAGGACGACGGAGGCCATCAGCCTCCTATTCTATGTTTATGTTCCTGCCGCCGCTTCCGCAGGCGCGGAGGGCGCCGCCGCCTTACGTCGCGCGCGCTTGCGTCGGGGACGAGTGGGCGGGCTACCGTCTGAGGGCGGAGGTGACGGCCGGTTCACCGAGAGGATCGGCACGTTCGCGAGCAGCGCGAGGACGCGATCCTGGCGTTCGAACGTGACCTCAATGTGCTCGCGATCGACCTCGACGTGGCGCGAGATGACGTCAACGAGATCGCGCTTCATCGCCTCGACGATCTCAGGGCCGAGCGCGAGATGGTCCGTCATGAGCACGAGGCGTAGCCGTTCCTTTGCCGTGTCGGCGCTGGGCGGCGAGCCCGCGAAGATGCGGCGGAGAAACTCGATCATGAGCGGACTCCTTTGAAGAGACGCTCGAAGAACGTCGCCTTCTTCAACTCGACGGTCGGAGCGGGGACGTCTTCGCCGGCGATGCGCGCCGCGATCGCATGGTAAGCATTCGCCGTCGCGCCTTCGCGGCGGAGCGCAATTGGCTCTCCGCGATTCGTCGTGACGATGATCTGCGGCTCGTCGGCAATGACACCGAGCAACGGTAAGCGCAGAATCGCGTTGACGTCGTCCACCGAGAGCATTTTGCCCTTCTTCACGAGCTCGGGACGAACGCGGTTGATGATGAGCTGCGGACGGAACCGGTTGCCCAGGAGTCCGACGATGCGATCGACGTCGCGTACGGCAGAGACCTCCGGCGTGCAGACGACGATGGCCTCCTCCGCACCGACGACGGCGTTCTTGAACCCCTTCTCTATGCCGGCCGGTGAATCGATCAGCACATACTCGAATCGCTCGCGCAGTGCCCCGACGAGCGCACGCATCTTCTCGGTGTCGACCTCGTCTTTCTCGCGCGCCTGCGCGGCAGCCAGTAAGAAGAGGTTGTCGCTGTGTTTGTCCTGGACGAGCGCCTCGTCGAGCGTCGCGGTCTCTTCGAGAACGTCGAGCAGATGATGATGCACGCGGCTCTCGAGGCCGAGCAGGATGTCGAGATTACGAAGCCCGACGTCCGCATCGATCAGCGCTACACGCGCACCTCGCTGCGCGAGCGCAGTCCCGAGATTCGCGGTCGTCGTCGTCTTTCCGACACCGCCTTTGCCCGACGTGATGACGACCGCGCGGCCGAGCTTTGCGATTTCGCCGATGGTCGTCTCCGTTTGCCTTTCCGCGGCGACGTCGTGCGCTTGAGGAAGCATCTCAACCTGCTTTCAGGCCTGCGAAGAGTCGGCTGAAGAGTCCCTGACGCAAGCCGTTGTTGAATGACGTAAAGGGGACGATCTCGCCCTCGAGGCGGCGAGCGATCTTGCGGTAGATGGCGCCGAGGCGCTTCGAATCGTCGAGGACAAGCGGCTCGCCGCGGTTCGTCGTGTCGATGATCTCCTCGTCGTCGGGAATGATGCCGAGCAGCTCGACCTGGAGAACCTCGCAGACGTCATCGACGCAAAGCATGTCGCCTGCATGCACCATCTCCGGACGCAGCCGGTTGACGATGAGCCGAATCGGAAGCGCGCGATCGGCGAGCTTGCCGACGACTCGATCGGCATCTCGAATGGCACTCACCTCAGGCGTCGTCACGACGATCGCCTCCGCAGCACCTGCGATCGCGTTGCGAAAGCCGCCCTCGATACCGGCGGGAGAATCAATGAGCACGTAGTCGCAGACGCGCGCCGCTTGATCGATGAGCGCGCTGAACTGCTCCTGGGTCACCGCGTCCTTGTCGCGCGTCTGCGAAGCGGGCAGGAGCGAGAGCGCCGGGAAGCGTTTGTCGCGGATGAGGGCTTGCCGTAGCTGGCATCGTCCTTCGGCCACCTCGACAAGATCGAAGACGATACGCTTCTCGAGGCCGAGGACGAGATCGAGATTGCGCAAGCCGATGTCGGCATCGACGAGGATCACTCGCTTCCCGGCCGTCGCGAGCGCGGCGCCCAGATTGACGGTCGTCGTCGTCTTGCCGACGCCGCCCTTGCCTGAGGTGATAACGATCTTTCGTGCGCTCAACGTGCCTCCAACGGACCACGGTAAGGGACTATTGTTATATGCGCGTCGCGAATGAATGCGACCTCCGGCTGCGATGCGCTCTGCGTCGCGTCCTCCGCGGCAATGCAGGTCGCGATGCGCAACTGCACCGGGCACAGCTCGAGCGCATAGACGCGCGAAGATTCGTCGCCCTGTGCGCCTGCATGGGCGACGCCGGCGAGACGACCGAAGATGAGGATGTCGCCGGTTGCGACGACCTCCGCACCGGGATTCACGTCGCCGACGACGACGAGATTCCCGACGTGATGGAGCGCCTGACCGCCGCGCAGCGTGCCGGTGTGGTACCGCGTCGTGATCGCCTCGACCAATCGGAGCGCTGGCGCATCGTTGCGCCGAACGCCCGCCTCTCCCCGTTTGCGCCGAGAAGCGATATCCGCTCGCGCGCCCGCAAAGTCCGCGATGAGCGAGCGCGCCGACTGGGAGAGACGCGCCGACGGGGCCGAGCCGTCGCTCCCACCGTCCAAGGATTCTAGCTCGATTCCATAGTGCTCGAGGACTCGCCGTAGGTCGTCGATCCGCTCCGGCGGCGGCATCTGCACCCCGAAAACCGCCCTCGCCTTGCTCCCCCTGTAAAAGTCCGGTTGGCGGGCAAGGCGAGCATCGAGGTCGGAAAAACCGCCCTCGATATCCTGTTCGGAGAGCACGATCTCGAGAGCGAGCCCCCTGCCGCGTACGACCGCCATCGTCTGCGCTTTGCTGAGGACGCCCTCGTCCTCCCTGCGCCCTCCACATACCGTTCGCAAGTTCTTTCTCCTTATCCACACGGAATTCACAGCGAACCGCGAATAGATTCGCCTATGGGCTTCGCGCGCCGCGCCATACCGCTCGTCATGATGCTCTCGCTGCTTCTCGCGTCGCTTCCGGCGCCCGCGCTTGCGGTCTCGACGCAGCAAGAGATTCGTGCCGGGCAGGCTGAGGACGAGGAGATTACGCGCAGTCAGGTCATCGAAACCGATCCACTGCTCAACGCGTACGTGCAGTCGATCGCGAACAAGCTCTGGCTCCAAGTCGCGCGCAAGGATCTTCCCTACAACATCAAGGTTATCAAGGCCCCCGATATCAACTCGTTCGCTACCGAGGGCGGCTTCGTGTACATCGACGAGGGTCTCATCGACTTCATTCAATCGGACGACGAGTTCGCCGGTGTCATTGGCCACGAGACCGGACACATCGAACGCCGCCACGTTGTCACGATGAACTCGAAGGCGGAGATCTTAGAGGCCCTGACGGCTCTCGCCTCGATCCTCTCGCCATTCTTCTATGTCGGCGGGAGCTGGCTCGATTACACGCTGATGATGAAGGTATCGCGCGAGGACGAGATCGAGGCCGACCGCTACGGCCTGCAGCTCATGTCGCGAGCCGGGTACGACCCCGAAGCGATGGTCACGATGATGAAGCACATGAACGTGCTCGAGGGAGACAACGACGAGCTCGTCGACAAGTATCTCGAGGACCATCCGGACCCCGATGTGCGTATCGCGCGTTTGGTGGGCTATCCCGAACTGGACCCGACGGTCGTGACGCCGCAAGAGCTCCTCGTGCGCGCCGACTCGGATGCAGAACGCGCGCGCTACTCCTATGCGTCGATCGCGCTGCAGAATATCCTTCGCAAAGATCCGCACAACGTCGATGCGCTCATCCGGCTCTCGCAGATGCAGCTCGCGCTCGGTCTGACGAACAAGAGCGCGCAGACCCTCGCGGAGGTCTCGCAGCTCGGCTCGCCACAGGCACGCGCTCTTGTCGCGATGCGAGAGACGCAGCTGCAAGAGATGCAAGAGCGCAACGCGCAGGCGCTCAACCTCGATCCCGATTTCGGACGCGTGATCGCACAGGTGCAGGGTGCGCATACGGCGCTCATCGCCGAAGCAGAGCAGCTGCAGCCGCGCATCGATCAAGCGAAGGAAAGACTCCAGTCTCTGCAGTCGCGCTTGAAGGACATCTCCGATGAGGTCCCCGATTTCGGAAACATCTCCGTGAAGCCGGACTCGCGGATGGCGACGATCATGGGCACTATGGAAGCGATCGCTCGTGCGGTGAACAGCGCGAGCGATGACGACGCGCAAGTTATTGGGAACGTTGGTGCCGCGCAAGGCGACAAGGAGAGCGGCTTGCTTCTCAACGAGCGCGAGATCCTTGAAGAGATGGCCGATCCGCTGGGTATGCATCCGATGCCGGCGGAATCGCTCGTGCTGCTCCCCTCGTACTCGTCCATGTTGCGCGATCTGTCCTACGCGCAGGACGATGCCGCGCGCGCGATCGACGAAGCCCGCTCCTCGCTTGCGCTCATGGATCAGGCGATCGGTGAGCTCGACGAATCGCTGCGCGCGCTCGATCGCTCCGAAGTCTTCTCCGGCGATCTCGCCGAATCGGACTACAACGGCCTGCAGCCCCATATGGCGCAGACGATGCAAGATTTCAACGGCGCGGCGATCCTGGCGTCGCAGGCGGCCCAGCTGTACAACATGGCTCGCGCGTGCCAGCTCTCCGTTCGCATCACGCTGCTGGGCCTTGGCGATTCGCCGCAGCGCTATGCAACGTTGCAGTACGCGTTGCAACAACGGTTTGGAAGCGACGGCGTCGATTACCATACGATGGTACGCGACGGAATCACACCCGGCGACGTCACGGCTGCAACGATTCTCGCCGCCGACATTCAGAGCACGCCCCAAGCGATCATCGACGAATCCTTGCGGACGAAGACGCCGCTCGTCGATCTCGCGAACGAACACGGCATGCACGCCTGGCCGCTCGAGATCTTCATGAATCTCGTCTATCTCGACTACACAGACGATCCTGTCAAGGAGATGACGGTCGGCGCGCCGGTCGGCGCCGGCGGCGACGACTAAGGAGAGGAAGGGATGTCGTCTGCCGCCATCGGTGCGCGTGACCTCTTCGCCCTGGTTCGCAAGGGCATCGATGCCGAAGCGGTCGGAGCCCAGGTTCGTAAGCCGTTCCGATTTCTGCTCTGCGGCGATCCGGCGCTCGTCGCCGAGCTGCGCGCACTCCTGCTGAGCGGACATCCGGGCATCGTTCCGGTTGAGGCCGCGGCGTGTCTCGAAACGATCTCGTCCGTGGGAGCAGCCGTGCGAGTCGACCCAAAGGCGCGAGTCGTCATCTTTCTCGGCCGGCGAGGCGATCTCGCGGGTGCGAATCTCGCTCTCCTCGAGCCGCTCGGATTACCGATCCTCTGCATCACCGTGGACGCGCAGGCGCAGCCCTCCGGACCGCCGACGTTGCCGCTCGGTGGATCTTGGGGTGAATATGTCGTCCCCGCACTGAACGCGCCCGCGCTGCGAGTGCGATTCTTCCCTCACCTCGTCGAGTGCTCGCGCGGTGTGGAAATCGCCGTCGGCCGCGCGCTCCCGCCTCTCCGCGAGTCTGTTGCGGCCAAGCTCACGCGTGACGCGGCTGCGAACTCGCTCAAGGTTGCAATCGCGAGCGCCGTCGTCGATCACATTCCCGTCGTCGGCCTCGTGCTCGGCGCGATGGCGTCGGCAGGAGATATCGTTGCGATCACCGGCATTCAAATCGTTCTTCTCATGCACATTGAGGCTGCCTACGGCAGGGACCCGGACATGCAGCAGATGTGGCGCCTCCTACCGGTCATCGGGGGCGGCCTCGGTTGGCGCGCTCTCGCGCGTGAGCTGGCCGGCTTCGTTCCGGTCGCAGGAATCGCGATCAAAGGCGCGATCGCCTATGCCGGTACGATCGTCGTCGGTGAAGGCGTCACGTTCTTCCTCGAGCATGGTGCTCACATGACGCAGCACGACGCGGCGCTGCTCTACGAACAGACGAAGAACGATGCCTTACGCTTCGCCCGCGAGCTCATATCAAAATTTAGGAAGAAATAACCAACGCCGATTTCGTTCAGGCCCAGGAGCCGAGTGGGTAACGTTTACAACGGTAAATGAACCCCGAGGCGACACCGGCCTGGACGAAATCAGAGCCGTTCCAGCAGTGACTCGTCGTCGAGGCGTGCTAGTTCCGGGCTGACGCGCGGGCGAATGCGCTGCGCAAGCTGTTCGGCGAGCTCGGCGCGCCGTTCCGGCGGCAGCGTCTCGCGCCGCTCGAGAAACTGATGGACGAGCTCGCGCTCCTCGCCGCCGAGCAGGCTCGTCGCCGCGTACGTCGGTTGAGCGCCGAGAAGGACGGCCGGTGAGGTGATGGGCGTTTCGCGTACGACGATCGTTCCGGCGGCGAAGTCGCCGACGCGCTTGTTCTCAGTCGATGCGAGCGCGCACACCGCCGATATGAAGTAAAAGCCGATGGTCGCCTCGACGATCCGAATGAGATTTCGCACGAGCGACGCGGAGAAGTCGACGGGGTAGCCGCCGTCGCGCACGACGCGGATGCCGAGGAGCCTTTTCCCGGGCGTCTGCCCGTTCCAGAACGCTTCGAACAGGATGAAGTAGCCGTAGAGGATCAGGAATAGAATGAAGAAGAAGACCGCGATGGCGATGCTCCCTGCGAGCTCTCCCGAATGAGCAACGCGTCCGCTTGGGGCATGTGCGGCAGCCTCGATGAGCGCCCAAAAAAGCGCGGCTATGAGCAACGCTTGGAGGATGCCGTCGGCGACAACCGCTAAGAAGCGGCTGCCCAGCCCTGCAAGCTGATACGAAAACGCGATCGACTCCGGCGTACGAACCTCGATGCTGCGGTCCATGCGCGCTCATTCGACGGGACTGCCGCCCGATACCGGCCAAAGGGGGTTCATGACGCAACGCGCGTTTCTCGAGCGCCGCTCCGCGGCATGGGAGGAGACCGAGGAGCTGCTGCGGCGCGTGAATCGTAAAGGCTTGCGCGCGCTCAACCCGAGCGATGTCGAGCGCCTTGGCATACTCTACCGCGCCCTGACGAGCGACCTGGCTTACGCGCAGGGCAGGTACGATCCGAAGATCGTCGAGTACTTGAACCGCACGATCGCGCGTGCACACGCATACGTGTACGGAGCGACTGCGCAGGGGGGATGGGAACGGATCAAGCAGTTCTACACACGTGACTTCCCACAAGAGGTCCGCCGCTCTTTTCTCTTCGTTCTCTTCTGCGCGATGTTGACGGTCGTCTGCGCGGTGGTCGCGTACGCACTCGTCGGGTCGCACCCCGATGACGCCTTCGCGTTGCTGCCCCCGCAGACGATCCCGGCCGGCCCGATTCGCAAGAGTCTTCACGATTCCAACTTCGCCATCGCGCGAGACGATCGGCCGATGATGTCCGCTTTTATCATCACCAACAACATCCGCGTGACGGCCTACTGTTTCGCGGGTGCGGCAACGCTGGGGGCGCTCACCCTCTACGTCCTCGCGCAGAACGGTCTGATGCTCGGTGGTCTCGCCGTGATGTTCACGAAGGCGGGCTTCGGCACGGACTTTTGGGCAACGATCGCGCCGCACGGCGTGATCGAGCTCACCGCGATTCAGATTGCGGGTGCTGCCGGGCTGCTCATTGCCGCCGGCGTGCTTGCCCCGGGTCGCCTGCGGCGCAGAGACGCGATTGCGCTGGCCGGACGAAGAGCGGCGGTGCTCTTCGGCGGTGTGGTCTCGATGCTGTGCGTCGCCGGAACGATCGAAGGCTTCGTATCGCCGCTTCGCTCGCCGGACGGGCTGCGGCTGCTCATCGGCGCGCTGACTGCGTTGCTTCTCGTCCTGTATTTCGGCTTTGCCGGCCGCGCGCTGGAGCCTACAGCAGACCCCGCTGCTTGATGCGCAAGTACTGATCGATCAGAGCAATGCTGAGAGAGCGCGCCGGTGCATCGACGACGACGATGCCGAGCCGCTCGAGATGCGCCGCTGCGGCTCGCCGCTCATGCGCGAGACCGAGCGCGACATCGATCTGATAGACGTCATCGAGCGTCTCCGCGCTGCGTTGAAGAACCGTTGCGACCGCTGCGTCGTTCATGAACAGACACAGGACGAGATGCTTGCGGCTGAGCGCGGCGAGCTCTCCGAGCACGGTGGACTGCGCGATCGGGTCGACGACGTCGGTCAGGAGCACGACGAGGCTGCGCCGTCGCAGCCGGCGCCCGGCGAAAGAGAACACCTTTGCGTAGTCGGCTTCCTCGAAGCGCGGCTCGAGGTCGTAGATCGCCTCCGACAGATCGTAGAGCGACGCCACGGTCGAGCGTGGCGCGCGCGCGGTGATGATCTCGTGCGCGAAGGCTGCTGCACCGACGCGATCGCTCGCGAGCGCGGCGATCGAAGCCAGCGAGAGCGCCGCCGTCACCGCGTAGTCGATCTTGCGTTGCGCGCCGACGTATGGTGTCATGAGCCGCCCGCAATCCAGCAAGAGCATCACACTCTGGCTGCGCTCGACCTCGTACTGCGCTACCATGAGCCGTCCTCGCCGTGCGCTGGCTTTCCAATCGATCGTTCGAAACGCGTCGCCCTGAGCGTACTCGCGCAGGCTTTCGAACTCGGTGCCGACACCGAGCATGCGCAGACGCCGTAAACCCGCTTCGATGAATCGGTTATGGACGTCGAGCCTACCGTAGCGTTCGACCGCAGAGAGATCGGGATAGACACGAATTTTCTCAGGTTGCGCGAGGCGCATGCGACGACGCAGCAGGCCGAGCGCGCTCTCGTACCAGACGTACAGGGTTCCGAGCTCGTCGGGGCCCCGGGCGACGGGCGTGACGCGGCGCCGCAAAAGCACACGGCTCCGTGGCGGTACGCCGGCGGCGATCTCGTCTTGCGTGAACGTGAGCGTGCGTACGGGCGTCTCGATGATGCCAAGCCGTACCGGGATCCCGCTCCGGTTCGTCACGCTGTAGCGGAGCTCGGCGTCGACGCGCAGCGTCCAGTGCTCGGGCGCTTGACGTTCAACTCGCAGCATCGAACGTCGAGGGCCAAGTGCGAGATCGGCGAGCAACGCTGCGCCCAGGAGGACCCCGATGAGCGTCGCCGCCGTTGCGAGCCGAGCAGCACCCGGCGCGCACGCGAGCAGAAGTGCTGTTGCGCCGAGCAGCAGCAAGAAGCGTTGCGTCACCCAGACCGGAAGCACGATGCTACTGCCGCGGAACCGCTACGGAACCGAGAAGCCGCGCCACGATCTCACGCGCCCGTGCGCCTTCGATCTCAGCCTCGGGACGCACGATCAAACGATGAGGGAGGACGAACGGAACAACCTCTTTTACGTCGTCCGGCGTCGTGAAGTCGCGCCCGTCGATCGCAGCTGCGGTCTGAGCAGCGAGCAGGACGCACACCCCCGCGCGCGGTGAGGCGCCCAGGGACAAGCTCGTGTCCGTGCGCGTCGCCTGAACGATCCGATACACGTACGTGCACACTTCGGGAGAACATGTCACGCGCCGCACTGATTGCTGCGCCGCAAGGAGCTCCTGCGCGCTCGTCACCGGTGTCATTCCCGTCGCCTCGAGTCTGCGCGCATCAAAGCCGTGCGCAACGCGATCGAGCAAGCGCAGCTCCTCGCTCTCGCCCGGGTACGTCGCGTCGATCTTGACGAGAAAGCGGTCGAGCTGCGCTTCGGGCAATGGATACGTCCCTTCGTACTCGACCGGGTTCTGCGTCGCGCAGACGATAAACGGTTGCGGGAGCTGCATGGGCGTGCCGTCGATCGTAACGCGCGCTTCCTCCATCGCCTCCAGCAACGCCGCTTGCGTCTTCGGGGGTGTCCGGTTGATCTCGTCGGCAAGCACGACGTTTGCGAAGATCGGCCCCGGACGAATGCTGAACTCGCCGCTCTTCGGATTGAACACCGTCGTCCCGGTCACGTCGGACGGCATCAGGTCCGGGGTGAACTGCACTCTGCGAAACCCCAGTCCGAGCGCGAGTGCAAAGACGCGCACCGCAAGCGTCTTGCCCGTCCCCGGCACGCCCTCGATCAAGACATGGCCTCCGGAGAGGATGGCGACGAGCAGCCCAAAGGCGATACGATCGCCGCCGACGATCACGGCATCGAGGCAGTCGCGCACGCGCTTGGCGAGATCCGATATCATGGGTTCACTCCTAACTCCGTGCGGAGGTACGTTGTGAGGTTTGCAGCTTCCAGTAGCTCGCGCTCGCTCGGATGAGAATCGCTACGGATCGCCTCGAGCCGCGCGAGCGACACTGCGATCTCGGAACGCTGCGCCGCACTCGGTCGCATGCGCGCAACGCGCTGCGCCTCTCGCGCGAAGCGATCGATTGCGGCGCTTCCCGCGTGTGCGCGGCGCAGCAGCGCCGCCATTGAGGCGATGTATGCGGCGGAGTCTCGCAGGCGCGCGGGCGCGAGTGCGATTGGCGGCGCGGAGCGAAAGAGCCCGCCGAAGACGGCGAGCACGAGCACCAAGAGCGCGATCCACACCGCATCGTGAACGCTTGCGGGCAAGACGCCCCACATCGAATCGCTCCTCGTGTACCCGTGCACGCTCTCATCGAAGAGCACCGGCCTCTTCTCGGAGAGCACGTCGTAGGCGAAGCGCGCGTTCTGATCGCTCGCAAGGACGTCGTTACTGAAGACGCCCGGAGCTGCGATCGCGATGACGTTGCCTCGGCCGATACGGTATGCGATCGCGACCGGCCGCTCGTCAACGAGGAGGAGCCGCCGCACGTGCCTCTTCGACGTCCACGTGAACGCGTTCGTGAAGCTCCCGGTCACGCGCGCGACACCCTCCGTCAACGTGTCTCCTCCGATGGCCTGAGCCGTCGAAGCGAGCCGAATCGGCGTCGTCGCCGGCAATGCGAGCGCTTCGCGCGGAAAAAGCGGCCCTGCGCCGAGCACGACGAGGTTCGCACCGCTTTGGACCAGTCGCTTGAGTAGCGCGGCGTCGCTCTTGGCGACGACGCCCGTGAACTGTCCGTTGACGAGCTCGATCTCGCCCGGCGAGAGCAGGAGCGTTCCGGAGAACGCGTGCAGCGTTCCAAGGTCCTTCTCAAGGCGTCCGGCGCTGACGCCCTCGCGCCGCATCACCTCGTACACCGCGCGATACCCGTTCGGCCCAGTGTCATAGGACGAATAGGTCGAGGGCGACGACTGCTGCGGCTGCGCGAGCGAGAGAACGACGACGATCAGCAGGACGATGCCCGCGAAGATGATATCGGCACGGCGAGCCTTCACACGCCGCTCGATCTCGCGGAGCCTCTCAACGCTTCGTACGCGGTACGGGCGCGATCCCAGGTGGTTGCCTGCACGGGGTGTTGAGCGTACACGCCGGCAACGTACGCCGATGCGATCGTATCGAATGGCGCCGCAACGCACTCACCGAGCGGAGTGACCTCACGCCGCAGGTCGCCGATCGTCGCACTCGCCTCGTCCTCAATCGCCCCTCGCAGATTCAATTGCGCGACGGCCGCGCGTAGGAGCAGTCGAACGGCCGCCGTTAGTTCGCCGCGTTCGGCAGCCGCGAAGGCCTCGCGTGCGAGCTTCGCGTCGGTGCGCTCGGCCGAGAGCGCTTCGATGCTCGTCACGCCGGAGCTCGGGCGCGGAACGGCAAGCAATACGAGGCGCACGAGTAAGTACAGAGCGAGACCGAGGGTGAGCGCGAGCAGAACCCACGAGAGCGCCCCCGCGATCGCGCCGCCTCCGTGCACGTGCGCGAAGAGCGGCCCGAGAAATTGATGAACGACGTCCCATATCCGCAGCCACCAGGGTTCCTGCGGCGGAGGCTGCCGCTCGAGATGGTAGCGAAAGGGGGTTGCCAGCTCCGTTCGTGCGGCGAGCGCAGGATCGATCGGTGGGGTCATGACGCGCTCGGCGCGAGACGGCCGAGCGCCACTTCCAAATCGAGTCCCTCACGCCGCACTCGCACGTCGAAATAGTACACGGCATAGAACACTGTCTGCACGGCGTAGGAGATGCCGGAGATGAGGGTGCTCCAGATCGCACCGAGTACGTGCGAGCCCGGGACAAACGCAAGCATGAGTCCGACGAACGAGCTGAGCCCGCTGACGCCGATACCGAGCAGCATCGCAACGATTCCGATCAGCGTCGCCTTGCCCCATTCCTTTCGATTGAAGATACGGCGGAAACCCGAACCCAATGCCTCGACCGCCCCCATCTGCTCGATGACGACGGCATATCCCGCAAAAGCGAGCGAGATGACGAAGAGCAGGAGCAGCACGAAGAGGGCGATCAGCAGCACGGCTCCGATGAGGATGAGCAGCAGTACTCCGGGTAACCCGAGGTTTCCGGCGTTCCCTCCAACGCTCGCGAGGACGCCGAACGTACCTGCCATGACGAGGAGCACGATTCCGAGGTAGGCACCGATAACGATCAGCACTTCGAGCGCGATCAACCCGACGAGTGGTCCCGTGCGGCGAAACGTCGCGGCGAGCGCGTACATGATGCTCGGTCGCTTCTCGCGATAGATCGCAGCCGTGTTGATTGCAACCGCGTTGACTGCAAACGGTAGGAGCAACAGCGCGATGAAGAACAGGGCGAAGCCGCTGAAAAGTTGGGGAAGTGACGCGTTCGCATTGAACAGCGTCGGCGGCGGCGTGTTCGGATGCTGGAACGTTTGAAGGATCGCCTGAAGCTCGCTGCTTTGGTCTCCGAGAAGCAGATACTGTCCGATGCCGATTGGAATGAAGATCACAGCGAGCACCGTCCCCGTGAAGACGATGAAGTTGCGCACATAGAGCGTCAGCGCGCGGTCGATAATCTCGCCGACGCCGAGAGGACGGAGAAAAACCGGCACGGGTGCACCCATCGCGGAACCTTCCGGGCCGGTTCTTGAAGGTTGCGGTTGCCTCCTAGCGCGCCGGGACAGCCGGCATCGGCGACCCCGTCCGGCTCGTCGAGCGCTGAACGTCGCGCACGATTTCTTCGAGCGCGTCGATGTATTCGAGGAAGCGCCGACGCCCCGCCTCGGTTATGTGAAGGATCGTCTGCGGGCGCCCCATCCCCGTGCGGCGTTCCGTCGCGACGATGCCCTCTTCCATCAGAGCGTGGAGGTGGCGGTTCAGGTTACCATCAGTGAGATCGCAGGCGCTCTGCAGTTGGGTGAACGAAATGCCGTCGCTGCGCGCGACGAGCGTCGAGCAAATCGCAAGACGTCCGCGCTCGTGGAAGACGCGGTCGAGCTTCGCTACGCTCACTTCGCCCTCGCGAGCGTGTCTCGCCGGATGAAATATCCGATCGCGAGCTGCCCGATGCCGAAGCCTGCCGGCAGCACCCACCACGCGAGCGTAAGCACCGGTCCGGCGAAAAGCAGGATGACGCCGATTCCGAGAAACGCCGCAGCGATGGGAAGGACGCCGCTCGGAAGCAACGTGCGTGAGGCGAAGAGACCAACGCCGTAGCAGCCGTACCAAATTCCTGGGAGAAGGCCGATTTGGCCTCGCGCAAGGAGGGCAAAGGAGAGTCCTGCGCCGAGCAACAGGGCAGGGAGGATGACGAGTCCGACGGTCCGCGTCTGCCAGCGGTCGCGCGCGCTCGCGTCACTCCAAAACCAGTTGGCGATTGCGCCGTAGTTCACCATCGCCGCGAGTGCCGCGCAGAGGAACCACAGCGCAAAGTAGAGATGCTGCTCGTGCACACCGGCGGGAACCGCTACGACCCGCCACTGGACGATCCCGGTCATGATCGCAAAGCCGCCCGAGACCATCGCGGCAAAGCCGGAGTACCCTTTGAAGCGCTGCGCCATCGCAAGGCGCTCGCGGACCTCGGCGATGTCTGAAAGGGCTCGCTCGAGCTCGGTCATGCCTTTCTTTGTACCACAAAGTTGGGGTCCGTTCCAGCGGGAGGGTGGGCACATTCCATAACGTGGGAGGCCACGGAGCCCGGAGGCTCCGCCAGCGCGGGGCGGCACTGCTCGACCTGCTCATCGGTGCCGCCGCCGCGCTGGTTATCTTCGCGTTCCTCGTCTCGCTGCTCCATACGCTCGTCCTGGCGTCGGCCTCGCGCCATGCACTCATGCTCGCGCGCTCCCAATCCGACCAGCTCACCGAACGGATGCGAAGTGAAGCGGCGAGCGCTTGGAGTATCTCCGTTCCTGCGAGTGACGTGAACGGAGACGGCAACGCCGACGGACACGAGATCGACTTCGGCACCGAGGACGCGACGCGCGCGAGATACTCGTGGTGTTATTTCTTCAACGTGAATGCGCAGACAGTCACGCGCTACACGCTCGCGCCGGGTGCATCGCCGCAGCCCGGACCCGTCTATTCGCAGATCACTGCGTTTTCGGCGCAAGCCTATCCTGCGAGCGCAATCTCGCAGCCGTCCAGCGCACTGTACGACCCGCTCTTCACCGGCTCGACGGTGACGTCGGTCTCGTACCAGCTACCCGACGGCAGCGTTGCCGGGAACGCCTTCGTCGACGTCACCCTTGGCGCTGCGGGGACGTCGCGAAGCGTTCTGCTTGCAACCGGCGTCGCGCCGACTCAGTTCACCGTCATCGTCCAATACACGCCGCCGCCGTAGAGGCGTTACAGTGTCGTTCGGCCTTCGAGCGACTTTGCGAGTGTGATCTCATCGGCGTAGTCGAGGTCGCCGCCGATCGGTAAGCCGTACGCAAGTCGCGTTACCGGTACGCCGAGCGGTGCGATGACGCGTGAGAGGTAAAGCGCCGTCGACTCACCCTCCGCGTTGGGGTTGGTTGCGATGATCACTTCCTTGGGCCTTTCCCTCTCGACGCGTTCGAGCAACTCGCGCACGTGGAGTTGTGCGGGGCCGATGCCGTCGATCGGCGAGATGAGACCGCCGAGCACGTGATAGTGCCCCTTATACGAGCCAGTGCGCTCGACCGCATACACATCCTTCGCATCGGCAACGACACAGAGCGTCGGCTCCCGGCGCTCATCGGTGCAGAGCGCGCACGGATCCTCTTCGGTCAGTGCGAAACACACCGAGCAGAAGCGCACTTTGTCCTTCACCCCAAGGATAGCTTCGGCGAGCGCCTGCGCCTCGGGTCGCGGCCGGGAGAGCAAGTAGAACGCGAGGCGCGCCGCGGTCTTCGGCCCGATCGTCGGAAACTTGCTGAACTGATCGATCAGCGCTTGAAGCGGCCCCGCAATGGACCCGTTCGACGGCAAAGAGGCTCCTATGTAAGTCCGGGAATGCGTACGCCGCCGGTGACCGCGCTCATCCGCCGCTGCGACTCGTCGGCGGCGTGCTTCAGCGCATCGTTCGTCGCCGCAGCGACGAGGTCTTCGAGCGTTTCGACGTCGCTCTGATCGACGATCCTCGGATCGATCTTCACCGCTGTTACGTGATTGTCGCAGGTCATCTCGACGCGCACGCTCTGGCCGCCGGCGCTTCCGGTAACCGTCGTCGCCGCAAGCTCTTCCTGAGCCCTGAGCACCTCGGCTTGCATCTTTTTAACCTGTGCCATCATTGCCGCTGGATTCATCATCGCTCCCGTATCACTTCGCTCGCATAATCGAAGAGCTCGTCGGAATCGTCCGGCTTCGCCTGCGACGTCTTCGCTCGCATCGCGCCGTCGACGCGTAGCCGTACGGTCATCGAGGCGCCGAGAACGTTCTCGATCGCGCGCTCGATCAACTTCGCGTGCTCCTTGAGCGATTCCGCGATCCACGCCTCCGGCAAGGCGAGCGTCACCGTGCCGCCCTCGACTGCTTCGACGACCGCACGCGAGAGCGGGGCACGCAGCGACTGCCGCTCTCCTTCGGCCTTCGCACGTATCGATTGCCACGCAGCCCGCACGCGTTGCAGGGAAACGTCGCCGTCGCTCTTCGGGTTCACGCGAGGCGCCGATGCCTGCGCGGGCCCTGCTCGCGTGCTCATCTCCTCCGGCGGCTGCAGCGAACCTCGCTCTTCCAGCGCGGCGACACGAGCCGCGAGCGCATCGAGTGTCGGATCTTCACTGGCGAGAATGAAGCGCAAGAGCGCCGTTTCGAGCTCGAGACGAGCGTTGCCGCCGCTGCGTACGAGCGTGAGCGCATCCGAGAGCACACGTAGCGCTCGCACGATTCGCGCTTGCGGTACGTGCGGTGCGCGTTCCACCGCGCGCGCGACGTCCTCCGGTGCGACGTCGCGCGCGAGCAGCTCGGGGTCTATGCGCGCGACGAGCACGTTACGAAACTCTGCGATGAGCGAACGCGTCAGCACAGTGAGTTCGATGCCCGCGTCGCTTGCCTCTTCGATGACGCCCAGCGCCTTGGAAGCGTCACGCGCCACAACGGCGTCGAGCAGCGCCGCCGCCTGCTCCCGCCCAGCCGAGCCGAAAGCGAGCTCGATCGTCTTCGCATCGATCTTTCCCTCGGTCGCGACCGCGTATGCCGCTGCCTGCTCGAGCATCGTCAGGGCGTCACGTAAGCCGCCGTCGGCGCGATAGGCAATTGCGGCGAGAGCAGCATCGTCGATGTGGATCGACTCCGATGTCGCGATCTCGTGCATGCGTTCGATCATGACGGGAATGCTGATGCGTGAAAATGCGTAGCGTTGGCAGCGCGAGAGGATCGTCACCGGCAACCGCTCCGGCTCTGTGGTGGCAAGGATGAAGACGGCGTGCGGCGGCGGTTCCTCGAGCGTGCGCAGGAAGGCGTTTGCCCCTTCCTTCGTGAGCATGTGCGCCTCGTCGATGATGTACACTTTCATCCGCATTGCGGAAGGGGCGAACTTCACCGCGTCGCGCAGCGCGCGAATCTCGTCGATGCCGCGATTGCTCGCGGCGTCGATCTCCACGACGTCGAGTGCCGTGCCGTCAATGATCGCGCGGCAGTTCTCGCAGCTGTTGTCGGGTGTCGGAGTCGGCCCGGCGACGCACTCGATGCAGCGCGCGAGGATCTTCGCCGCCGACGTTTTTCCGGAGCCGCGGGGGCCGGAGAAGAGGTACGCGTGCGCCAGCTTTCCAGTCGCGAGGGCGCTCGTAAGCGTACGGACGACGGCGTCCTGGCCGACGAGCTCGGAGAAGCTCTTCGGGCGCCATGCACGATAGAGGGACATGCCTAGGGAAGCTCTACGCAGCGGCGTTTGAGGGTGCCTGCCGAAGGGTAGACCAAGAGCAACGCAACCTTCGGCATCGATCTCCTGTACTGGAGAGTGTCGGGCCTTCGCGCCTCTGCGGTATTTGAGTTATCGCTGGGGCCATACCTGAGTTACGATTTAGTTGAATTTGATGAACAGGGTGGATTTGCAGCAGGCGCTCGGGCGAGAGTTCGGTTTCGAGCGCTTTTATCCGGGGCAGGAAGAGGTCGTCGGCCGTGTACTCGACGGCAAGGACACCCTTGCGATCCTGGCGACTGGTGCCGGAAAGTCGCTCACCTATCAGCTTCCGGCGCTGCTTCTCGAAGGTACGACGGTCGTCGTAAGCCCGCTCATCGCGCTCATGAAAGATCAGGTCGACATGCTGCGGGACCGGGGCATCACCGACGTGATCGCCCTGAACTCGACGCTCTCCGAAGACCAGGAGATCGCCGCTCGCGCGCGGATCGCCGGCGGAAGCGTAAAGATTGTGTATACCACGCCCGAGAAGCTCGAGGACGAGGCCTTCCTCGCGCTTCTGCGCTCGATCGCGGTGCCGCTCTTCGTCGTCGACGAAGCGCACTGCATCAGCCAGTGGGGCCACGACTTTCGGCCCGCCTATCTCGCGCTCGGCCACGTGATCGATCGCCTCGGGCGCCCCACGGTGCTCGCCCTTACCGCAACCGCTACACCGGCCGTGCGCGAGGACATCCTCCACCAGCTGGGTATCGAGCACGTGAAGCCGATCGTCAAGGGATTCGATCGTCCGAACCTCGTCTACGAGGCGCGTAAAGCCGAGAAGGAGAGCGACAAGCTCAAGATTCTGGCCGGCCTCTTCTCGGGAGTCGATGCGCTGGAGGGCACCGGCATCATCTACACGGCGACGATCAAGAACGCACTCGAAGTCCAGCGTTATCTCACCGCTGAACTTCATGTCCCAGCCGCCGTCTATCATTCGAAGCTGCACAAGGAAGAGCGCACGAGAGTGCACGAGCTCTTCATGGACGAGAAGATTCGTGCGGTCGTCGCTACCAATGCCTTCGGGCTCGGTATCGACAAGCCGAACATTCGTTTCGTCGTCCACTACGACTTACCGGGGTCGATCGAGGCGTACACGCAGGAGGCCGGCCGCGCCGGGCGGGACGGCGAGACATCGCATTGCATCCTCATCTATCGCATGAGCGACACGCGCGTGCAGAACTACTTCCTCACCGGTAAGTACCCCGACATCGAGGAGGTGCAGCGCGTCTTCGGGACAATCGAGGTTTTCGGCAATCAGCGAGGCGGTGTCTCCATGACCGACCTTCGCAAGATCTTGCAACTTCCGCTCACGAAGCTGAAAGTCGTCCTCGCGTTGCTCAAGAAATCCGGCTACATCGAGCCCGTCGGTCGTTCGGCGTATGGATTGACGGAGGCGGTGCGCAAGAATCGCGACCTCGTGCTCAGCCTCGCGAACTACGAGACGAAGAAATCGTACGATCAGAGCAAGCTCGCGATGATGCTGCAATACGCGGAGAGCAACGTTTGCCGCCGCCGCTTCATCCTGAACTACTTCGGTGAGGACTTCGAGAAGTCGAACTGCGGCTCGTGCGACAACTGCCTGCGAGCGGGGATAGGGGAAGCAAACGAGGGCTTGGAGCTTGCCCCGTTCAAGATAGCCGATGTCGTCTTTCATCGGAAGTTCGGCACCGGCACCGTCGAGCGCATGGAACGGGATCTCGTGACGGTCCTTTTCCCAAGCTTCGGCTATAAAACGCTCCTCGCGTCGGCCGTCGACCGCGTCGAACCGAAGATCGCGTAGGCGAAAACCCGCCTCCTTCAAGGGGGAACATCGCGTGCATCCTGGGAGCTCCTTGCGGACACGGCTCTTCGTAGGCGCCCTCATTCTGCTGTCGGTCGCCCTCGCCATCGCGCAAAAGGCGAGTGGCCAGGCGACGCCTACGCCCTCCCCGGCGCCCACGCCCTCCGCAAGCGGCGCCTCGCCGACACCAACACCCTCGCCGACTCCTACGCCCTCGCCGAGCCCTACGCCGCCACCCATCACCGTCTCTCCGGAGGCGGCGCAGGCGCCGGTAGGAGAGGAGCGCGACGTCACGGTCGGCAGCGCAGTCTCGCCGATCAACGCGGTCGCAAAGGATCCGACGGTCATCGATGTGGCTGTCGATCAAGCGCGCCAGGTCGTGATGCTCACCGGAAAGGCTCCCGGAGCGACGATCGTCACGATCTCCGATGCGCGTGGCCTCACCAAAGATCTTCCGGTTACCGTCGCCTATGAAGCCGGCACGATTCCTCCCTCACTCGATCTCCGCATCACCGGCAATCCCGCCTCCGCCGATTTCATCCGCGAAACGCTTGCGGCTGCCGTGACACGTGCGGTGCAGCTCAGGCCCGGAGCGCAAGCGATCGTGGGACCGGAGGACGTCTCTTGGAACGGCGAGCTCGACGAAGACGACGAAGCCGACATCGACGTGAGCGCGCTCGTTCAAGGCGAGCAATACTTCAGCGTGAGCGGCACGACGCGCGTTCACGTCGAGGATATCGCCGCACCGCGCATCGCCCCGGATCGCCTGATGGTCAGCGATTTTCCCGAGGCCCTGACGGAGAACGGTGTCCTCTTCACCGCCGATCTCCGCCCCGACGTCCCGTCACGCTTCCTCTTCTTTCACTACAACCCGACGGCCCAGCCCGACCGGCGTATCGTGCTGCGCGCGGAAAACGACGGCGACGAACCGGCGCTCGTGCAGTTCATCGACGGCAGCGGCGGCCCATCGACGAACGAGATGGAGAGCGGACACGACGCCGATCAGGCGTTTCTCGTGCGCATGCTGCAGAACGAAGGGCGTCTGATCACGATCGATGCTCGTTCCTCGACGAACCTCGTCGAGGCAGACCTCCCGCACGGAAATATCATCTGCTCGCTGCTGCAACTGCGCGTTCTCTCCGGCAGCGTCATACACCTCACGCTCTTCGCCCAGGACGCCGGTGATGACCCCGCAGCGCCGATCACGCAAACCGATCTACTCGTTGGAGCGCAGCGCCATGCGCGCGGCATCTACACGGTGCCGGAGTTCCACGAAGAACGCACGTGGAGCGTCGACGATCCCTATCTCGAGTTGCCGATCGGCCACCTTCCCCTTCAGAACACGATTCAGGGAGAGGCTCTCTCGGGAGATTACGGTGTGCTGGAATCGTTCGTCGTCAACGTCGAAAATCCGAGCGCGGCGCCCGTGCCGATCGCGATCTACGAAAATCCCCGCGGCGGACGTGCGACCGGTACGTATCTGATCGACGGCGTGCTCCTGCAATCGCACCAGGTACCGGCGTTTTCGCGCTACAAGGTACGACAGTACGTCGTGCCGGCGCGTGGTTTCGTGCGCGTAACAATCGAGACGATGCCTGAAGGCGGATCGAGCTACCCGCTCGACTTGATCTTTGCGCCGGACGACGGGAGCGTTCCACCGGGTGCGCCCGGCTCACCCATGTATTGACGCATAGACGTCGATCGTTTTTCTCGCCGCCTCGCCCCACGAGAAGCGTTCCACGGAGTGCGCTCGTGCGCGTGCGGCGGCGGCGTCCATTTCGCCCGCAAGCGCTTCCATAAGAGTCGTGAGCCAACGCCCCTCGTCCTCGAGCGGCACGACCCGGGCATCCTCGCGCGCGACCTCGGGGAGAGAGGCGCGATCGCTGACGACGCACGGGACGCCGGCACAGAGCGCCTGTGCGGTTGCGTAGCCGAAGCCTTCGTAGATCGATGGCACTGCGGCAACGGCTGCGGTCGCATATAACTGCATGAGTGTCGCGCGATCGACGTACCCGCGAAAATCCGCGCGCGCCGCGACTCCGAGATCCAGCGCGATCCGCCTGCACTCGTCGAGATACGGCGTCGCCGGACCGACGCTGACGAGGCGCGCCGAGGGAAGCCGCGGCAGCAGCCGCAGTAGAAAAGCGAGGTTCTTTCGCAGCTCCACGGTGCCGGCGACGAGGATCGTGAGGCCGTCAGGCCGCCGTTCGACGCGTCCGAACACGCTCGCGACGCCGGGGGAGATTGCGTGAACGCGTGCGGGCTCGAGTGTGGGGAGCACGTCGAGAAGCTCGCTGCGTGAAAACGCGGAATCGGTGATGACGGCTCCGGCCGTGCCGTAGCGTCCGAGTGAGAATGCGCCGAAGTATCGTCGAGCGTACCACGGCGCGTGGCCTTGCACGCGTAGCCATGCAACGTCGTGAACGGTCACGACGGTCGGCAGCCGGCACCGAAGCGGCATCGTCCCCGATGCGCAATGCAACAACGAGGCTCCGCATCGAGCGGCGCGGCGCGGTAAGAGGACCTGATCCCAATAAAGGCGTCGATCGAAACGCCAAGGATCGAGGCGTGGCTCCCGTAGCTCGGCAACCTCGACGCCGGCGTCACGCAGAGCGGGGGCAAGCCCCTGTACGTATTCGCCGATGCCCGTTGCAGAGCCGACGGTAAGCTGCGCGTCGAGAGCGATCTTCAACGCTTTCTCGTGCCGTCGAGACGAGCGAGAGCGGCAAGCGCCTTCGAGTTGCGCGGATCGACGGCGAGGACGCGGTGGTACCAGCGGCGCGCGGCTTCCACGTCGCCGAGTCGCAACTCGGCACCGGCCGTAACGAGAAGATACTTCTCCGAGAGTGGCGAGAGTGCTGCAGCGGCTGATGCATTGCGCAGCGCGCGCCGCAGCCACATCACCCTCAGCGCAGGCGAGCTACGAGCGGCCGCCGCTTCGGCAAAGCGCGCCATCATCCAGGACGCGTCGGCGACCGCATCCGGGTGTGTACGCAGAGCCTGCAGGCGTTCGCGGATCCTGCTCTCAACCGCATAGGCGTGCGCCGGATCGTGCTTCGCGATGCGCTCGACGTTTTCACGCAGCGCGACGATGTCGGGGGCCGCAAAAAAGTACTCGAAGGCACGCGATGCGTCGCCTTGCCTTTGCGCGATGCGACCCAAGAGCTCGTTGCGGATCGGTGAACGAGGAAGGCGCAGCGCGTGGAGCGCGGCCGCGTGCAGATCGCCTCGGTCCATCTCGTATTCCGCAAGCGTCGTTTCCACGTAGGGTGCCGGTGCGATGCGATCGAGCACTCCATAGACGCGCAATGCGAAGCCGATTGGGATGTGCCTCGGCAGCGACTGCGGTGAAGCAACACGCGCGGTAAAGGCATCGGACGCGAGCTGAACGATGCCCAAACACGCGAGCACGAGTCCGGCAACGATGCCGAGCACGACGCGCATGACCGATGTGCGGATCAGAATTTGACGGTCAGGTTGACATTCTCGCGAAGTTGCGTGAACTCCGCCGGAACGAGATTATCCTGGTAGCGATACTGCTGTGCCGAGAACGACACCGCGCTCGAAAGGCGTGGAAAGAGGAACGTGAGGTTTCCGGAGTACGTGTCGTTGCGCGCGTCCAAACCGTCGAGGTCCGTCGGCGTTCCGTAACCAGTCACGAGATGCTCGGTATTGTACCCAACACCGAACAGGAGCCGCGACGTTACCGGAACCGCAAGGTTTGCGCCCAGGTCGGAACGATTCACGCCCGCGTACTCCGGAATGAAGACCGGAATCGTGTTCTCGAGTCCCGCACTCGGAAGGCTCGCCTGCGCCGCGTTGAAGCCCGCCAAGAGCTGGACGTTTCCGAGCCGCAGCGTCAGCGGAACCTGCAGGCTCTGCGCCAGTTGCGACCCAACGGTGTCGGGGCTGCCGAGTGCGCTCTGCGCCACGAAGGCCGGGATCGTATCACTCGGCCCGCTCATGAAGGAAAACGCGCTCGCGTGTGCCCCTCCGAAGAGTGCGGGCAATCCGGTCTCGTACGCACTGATCACGCGCCCAGGCGAGAGCCGGGAAGAGAGCCGTGCCTGTGAATGGGTGCCGCGCTGTGCACCGTACGAAGGCGAGGTCACGCGAACCGTGGCGACGCGCAACAACGCATCGTCGTCGCCGATCTCAAAGCGTTCCAGGCTCTTGACTGCCGGTTCGGGGTTGACGGAAAATGCCGCCGCCCGGAAGGGCGACTCGCCGCCCGCATCGCCGTTCGATGCAGCGAACGAAGCTCGCCCGTCGGAGACCTCGGCAAAGAGACGGAGGAGAAACGCGGTCCGCAGATCGGGAAGCGGGGCGGGAAAGGACGATTGTGCGTCGGCAACGCAAGGCATGCCCGCGAGCGTCGCGGCGAACAGCAGACCGACGTAACGGCGCACGCCTCCTCCTTCCCTGGGAGACTCTCTCTACGACGGCTGCGGCGCTATGCCTGCGCGCCGGGCGAGCCAGCGCCGGGCGATGAGTTCGGCGGCATAGTCGTCAATGGGCCTCGGAGGGAAGCGAAGGCCCGTTGGAAGCAGCTTTTGCCAACCCCGCGCCGGATTCTCGGCATAGTAAAGATTTCGTGCATGGAGGGTCGTCTCACGCTCGTCGACGAGCTGCACGGGTATCCCGAGAGGACGTAGGGCGGCGGCGAGGTGCCGAGCGTTCGTTCCGCTGCCTACGGCGAGAACCTCGACACCGTGGCGCTCGAGTAGCTGAAAGATGACGGCAGGCAGTGATTCGACGGGCTCGATGCCTCGCGCGAGAACGCGCCCGTCGAAGGAGACGAGCGCGTACCCTGCCTTGCGCATTCCCGGGTCGATGCCGAGAACGCCGCTCATCGGCCTCGCTGCGGCACGAGGACGATCGCAATCGGAATGACGCCCACGTGAGGATAGACGTCGTCCGCGGCATATGCGGTAAGGTAGTAGAGACCGCTCCTGCCGAGCATGCTCTGCATGTGCGCGTAATCCGGAACGAGCTCGGTCGGCTGTACGTCTGTGGCGAGATACGCCGGCATGTGCGCGTACTCCGCGTTGATCACCACGTGCGTGTAGAGCTCGCGCAGCGCAATTTCGATGCTTGCGCCGCTGTTGCCGGGGATGTCGATCTGTGCCACGAGCTGTCCGCGCGAAAGGACGCGCACGTCGGGCACCGCGGTGAGCTCGAAATGAAACGCATCGTTCGCAAAGAGATTCTGGTCCGAGACCGCCGTCACCATGACGTTCGACTGCACGAGCTCGGCCTGCATATTCGGGTCGTTGAGAAATGCCCGCAACGTGTTGTCGATGTCGCGCGGTATGATGTATGGTCGCAGCCCCTCACTGGGGTACGTCGCATTGATGTACCTGACCACCTGCAGGTAGAAGGCTTTGAGGTCTTCTTCTCGCAGCTGCTGGCTCTGCGACTGCTGAATGATGAGCCGAAATGGCGCGATGAGCTGACCGGTCGGGAAGACGAGCCTCCCACTCGTCACCTTCGCCTCGAGCTGCTGTTCACGCTGCTGGAGCGATGCGATCTGCGCGCTCAGCGTGGAGAGGCGGAAGAAGGCGGTCTTCACCTGCTGCGACGCAACGATAGCGACGAGCGTGACGACGAACGCGATGACGACGCCGGTGCCGACGGCGACAATCGTCGACGTATAGCGCGGACGAATCCCGAAGAGCGTCAGGCGGCGCCGGCCGACTTGATGCCCCACGCGATCGCCGACGTACGCGACGGCGCCGGCAAGGACGAGGATGATGAGAATGTCTCCGAGCCCACGGATGAAATCGACCCACGTCATTGCCGGTAGCCCTTGGTCACACCGCCGCGGCGTGCCGCACCCGCACGACCCCCACCGCAGTAAAGACGAGATTCGGCATCCACGCCCAGAGCGCCGCGAGCGAGATGTACGCTTCGCTGATATATGAGAAGACGGTCATGACGATGTAGTAGACGAAGACGATCAACACCGCGAGCCCAAAGCCGATGAAGCCGCGGCCACCACCGCGAGCCGAGCGTAGCCCGAACGGAATCGCGATGAGAACGAAGACAAAACACGCAAACGGCTGCGAGAGCTTCTGCTCAAAGACCGTGACGTACTTACGCAGCTCCGTCTCCGTGAGTTGACCTGTGGCGACGATCGAGGCGATCTGCGCGCGGCTCATCTCCTGGGGGTCGTCGTGTGAAATACGCTTGACGATGTCGGTCGGATTCTCGCCCAGGTCGACCTCCTCTTCCGTGACGTCGGGCTGTGAGATCGTCGTGCCGTCGGCGTTGAAGCGGTAGGCGCTCGCATTGTGGAGCACCCATTGGTCCGCCGTGAACTCCGCCTCATCGGCGAAGACGATCTGCGTCGGCGCGCCGGCGCGGTCGTATTGTATCAGCGTCACGTGGAGGAGCGCCTGAGAGCCGGGGTCGTACGCCGTTGCGATGGAGACTTGCCGCCCGCCTCCCGGCAGGGGGGCGAAGACGGTGAGGTCTCTGTTGAACTCGCTCGTATGGTTGATCGCGGCGTTCTCGATCTGGGAGACTTGATCGTTCGCAAACGGGACGACGCCCTCTTGCAGCGCGTACATGAGCAGCGACACGACGAATCCCGCAAAAAGCAGTGGCGCGATGATGCGCATGAACGTGATGCCGCTGGTCTTCATCGCGTTGATCTCGCTCTCTCCCGAGAGGCGTTGAACCGCCAGCAGCGTACCGAGCAGCAGCGCCATTGGAATGATCATGACGATCTCTCCCGGCAAGTACCACAGGAAGAGCGCGATCGCCGTCCAGACCGGGACGTGATCCTCGCTCACGAGCCGCCCGATCGCGAGCATCTGTGTCGCAGCCAAGATCAACGTGAAGGCGGAGAGGCCGAAGATGAACGGCCCTGCCAGCTCCGTCAGCATGTAGCGATCGAGAATCGATACTTTCAGAGCCGAAAACTCTCCCCGAGGTAGAACTTGCGCGCGATCGGCGAGTCGAGTACCTCCTGCGCCGTTCCCGAAACCTCGATGCGTCCGTTGTTCAAGATGTAGGCCCGGTCCACGATCGCGAGCGTCTCACGCACCTGATGGTCCGTGATCAAGATACCGATGCCGCGATCGCGCAGCTGACGAATCATCGCTTGGATGTCGGCGACCGCAATCGGGTCGATGCCCGTAAACGGCTCATCAAGGAGAAGGAAACGCGGATCGATTGCGAGTGCTCGCGCGACTTCGACGCGCCGCCGCTCTCCGCCTGAAAGCGAATCGCCGCGCGCGTCGACGAAGGCGCGCAAGCCGAACTCTTCGAGGAGCTCCGGAAGTCGCCGGTCTTGTTCCTCGCGGCTGACACCGTTCTGCTCCCAGATGAGGCGGATGTTGTCGCCGACGGAGAGCCGCCGAAAGATCGAGTTCTCCTGCGCAAGGTAGCCGATCTTGTTGCGCGCGCGCTCGTACATCGGCCGGCTCGTGAGATCGATCTCACCGTCATCGCTGAAGAGCACGACGGTACCGCCGTCGGGCTTCACGAGGCCCACGATCATGTAGAACGTGGTCGTCTTTCCAGCTCCGTTCGGGCCGAGCAATCCGACGATTTCGCCGACGCCGACCTCTGCGCTCACGCCGTTCACGACCGCGCGCTCGCCGTACTGCTTCACGAGCCCTCGAATTCGAATCGTCGGCTCGCTCACTGCAGATGCGTCCTCGTGAGGGTAATGTCGGAATCCACGCTGTTGCCGGTGGCGCGCATGCCATGCGGATCGGTCATCACCACGTGCCCCTCGCCGTGCACCATCTCCGTCACTCGATCGTATCGCAAGCGATCGCAGTCCAGCGTCATGCCGGAACTCGTTCGGGCATGAACGTTGTCCATCAAGGTTATCGTATTCGCCACCTCGTCGACAATCGCTTTTGCCGCGTCCGCGATGAGCTTCGAGCCCGTCCTGCCGAAGAAGATCGCGTGCACGTGAAAGAGCGTCGCCACTGTGCTCCCTTGCACCCCAACGCTTTCGTACGAGCGCGCGATGAGGTCATACTCCCTGCGATTTCCCGCGGTCGTACCGACGAAGCGAAGCGGGTGCAACGCACTTCCGTGACCCGTGACGTGCAGCCACACCCCCGTTGACGTGGTTGGACTAGGCGACGCAGTGAGCTTCGCCGGCCGGGGAGCGCTGCATGCGTACAGGAACGCAGCGGCGCAGAACGATGCTGAGAGGCTCCTGAGCTTCACGCGTCGTCCGGAAATCCTTCGCCTGCGCTCGCGAGCGCGAATGCCATCGTCGGCAGCCACAATCCGAAGATCACAATGCTCACGGTATCGATCAAGCCTTGCACGAGCGTCCCGAACAGTCCCGCTGCGGCGGCGAGCGCAATCGTCGCCTGACGCGGTGAGGTCCGTAAGAATCGCCGCCGTAACTCCGCAGCAAACGTCCACCACGTCCATACCGCCGCGGCGATGCCGATGATGCCGATCTCGGCAAGAAACGTCAGGTACACACTGTGGGCGTGGAACGCGGTCACATCGCCGTCGGGTGCGCGTACGACGGCGTAGAGGCGCGAGAAATCGAATGGCCCGACACCAGTGAGCGGAAACCGATCGATAATCTGCAGCGCGGCCTGCCAGATCGAGATGCGTGTGTAGTTCTCGCTTGGATTGTGCGCGACGTTGAAGAGCAGGAGTACGGCACCCAAACCCGCCGCGATGATGCCGGTTGCCGCCAAGATGCCCGTGCGCCACGCGCGCGCGCGCACGGCGACGAAAAATGCGATCGCGGCCGCGAGGCCCATCCAGCCCGCTCGCGAGAACGTCAAGACAAATGCGACACTGCCGCAACACAGCGCCGCCACCGCTGCCGTGCGCAGTGCGGCGCCGCGTGCCGAGGCCGCGACGGCACCCGCAATGGGAAGCATGATGACAAGGTATCCCGCGAGCTCCCCGGGTAAGACGAAGGTCCCGATCGCCCGACCGTGGCCGATGACATATTGCGCGACGGGGTAGCGCGCGACGGCCATAGCAACGGCCGCGAGCGACGAGAGCGCGCACGCAAGCATCATCGACCAGACGATCGCGCGTGCAACGAGCGGATCGGGATAGAAGCGAAGCGTGCACAGATGCCACACGATTCCAAGCGCGAAGATGCAGATGAAGAGCACGCCCGCCGTCGGGTCGAAGCCGAGCAGAGCGGCGAGAATCGCGGCACCCAGCCACGCGAGCAATGGAACGAGCGTCGGCGGCCGCTCCCGCGGCGGGAGAAGCAATCGCACGGTAAACACCGCTCCGAGCAGCGCAAGAAGTGCGAGCAGTACGACGGCGACGCGCGGAGATAGCAGCGAGATCCCCGGCGGCTGCACGCCTGTCAGCATGATAAAGGATGGAAAGAGCGGCACCAGCACGTTGGCGAAGCCGAACGAAGCGGCGGTGAGGGTGCGCACCATCATGCCGTGCTCTTTCCTATGGAGGCAAGCAGTCCGGCGATACGTCCGGCGATCCGGCGCGCGCCGCCGGGCGCGCCCATGCGAGCCCTTCCGATTGCGCCGAGCCTTGCCCGTCGCGCGGGATCGTCGAGCAGCTCAGCGACCTGACTCGCCGCCTGCAGTGGATCACCGGAGATCGTCACGAGCGCTTCGCCGAGCAACTGCGCCTGGCGGCGACGGTACCATCCGCGCTCCCCGCCGTACTCGCTCGCGATGGCGAGCACGGGAACCCCGGCGGCTGCCGCGGCTTCGTTCGCCGTTCCTGCTTGGCCGAGCACGAGGCTCGCGCCGCGAAGGAGCGTTCCGATGCCGCCGCTCCACGCGCGCACGATGATTCGGCCGTCGCGAACGATCTCGAAGGGTACTAACGGTAGCGAGCCGGCGCGTACGTCGTGAACCGCTCGAAGCGCGTCCTTCATACGTTCCGCGTCGATGCCCGGTGCGATTGAAAGCACGGCGCCCAGACCTGGTCGGCCCCGTGCGACCGCATCGAAAATCTCGACGAGAAGGGGGGCGTCGGCGTATGCACGCTCTCTGCTCCCCGGCAGCAGCGCAACCGTGGACGCGAAGTCCTCGAACGGTGTACCGGGCATCTCTGCTCCGGGTTCGTCGTACAAATCCGCAATGACGTTTCCCGGCGCTTCGGCGAGGACGCCGGCCGAGCGAAGCGCCGCAGCTGTCGCTTCGTCGCGCACGAAGATCGCTCGAGCCCGGCGCAGGAGCGCACGTTCCGCCGCGCCGTACGGCGCGACGTGAACGCTCTTTGCCGTTCCCACGTATAGGCAAGGCGCGCTCGTGCGCAGCGCCATCCAGAGCGCAAATGCATCGCCCACCGCAACGACGAGCGCATACGCACGTCGCGTGCCGCGCAGAAAACGCCATTGCTCGATCGTCAGCCGTGTAAGACCCGCGCGTACATCGCGCACGATGTTACGAACGTCTCCCATCGCGATGAGCCCGCCGCTCGGCATCGGGTGTCGCGGGCCGACGTCGCGAGCATTGCGCATTCGCATTGCGCCGACGAGCGCGAGGTGATCGAGCTCGAGCTCGGGACAGAGCATCCGTACGTCGGCAGCGATGCGATCTGCGATTGCTACCTCACCGTGGCCGTTCGTCACAAAAAGCAAGCGCGCCATACCGTCCGAACCTATGGCGCGCCGAGTAACGGCAGCAGGCCGAAGTGCGCTACTGTGTAACGGCCGCGCGCCGGATCGTACTCGAGCTCCGTGCAGGAGACATACCGTCCGTACGGGCCGGCGTGGACGATCGGAACGACGCCTTCGTACGCGGGCTCGAAGAGCGTGTCGTGCGTATGACCGCCGAGGATCAGATCGATGCGTGGAACCGCCGAGGCGAGCTTACGGTCGAGCGGTAAGCCGACGTGGGAGAGCACGACGAGCACGTCGCCGTCGGGAACGCCCGCAGCGTACGGCGCAACGACCTCCTCGGGAGGCAAGAAGCGCCAACCAAAGATCCGCTCCCAGCGGCTGCCCACAGGATACTGCATGATGAGGAGCCCGAGTACGTGGACGCGAGGTCCCTCCGGCGGCTCCAAGACGAGCGACGAGTGAAACGGGAGGGCGCGCCCTTTCGTATCGATGAGATTCGTGCAGACGAGCAGGTGACGCATGCACCGCGCACGCGCCTCGAGGAGTCGAAAGATATAATGGAACTCGCGGTTTCCGATCGCTTGGGCATCGTAGCCGGCGCGATCGATCTCGTCGATGATCGGCTCGCGCCGATGGTACACGCTCTGGCTTCCTCGTAACGAATCCCCGGAGTCGAAGAGCAGCCCTGGGCGCCGGGAGCGCAGTTGACGCAGCCGGTCCGCGAAGCCGCGGCGGTCGTGGAGATCCGACGTGTGGTAGAGGCGAATCACGTCGGCGCTTCCGCACCCGATGCGAGCGCAAACGCGACATCGGCGCATTGCTCGAGCGCGTTCTCCGAGCCGAGCGCGGTACGAAGCCGCGCGAGCCTCTCTTGCATTCGTTGCGGGTCTTCGAGGAGGCGGTCCATCGCTGCTGCCAACGTCTCCGGCGTCGCCTTCTCCTGGAGATACTCCTCGACGATCTCTTCCTGCATGACGAGATTCGGCAACGTGATAAAGCGTCCGCCGTAGATACGCCGTTGCATCCGACGGCCGTACCAGACGACGAAAGGCGAGACGACGTACAGAGCGATCGCGGGGACGCCGAGCAAGAGCGTCTCGAGGACCGCCGTTCCCGACGCAACCCACGCCGCGTCCGCATCCGCGAGTGCGTCGCGAAGACCGTGCTCGATGCGCAGCCCCCGCACGTTCTCTCCGCGGACGGCTGCCGCGACCAATCGATCGAGGCGAGGATCCGCAACCGCGATCGTGGCGCGTACGCGCGGGCGGTGCTCTCGGAGCGTCGCGAGCGCTCGCAAGAGGATCGGAATGTGGCGGGCCAGCTCCGTGCCGCGGCTGCCGGGAAGGAGCGCGACGCATCCGCCGTCGCGCGGCGGCGCCGGGCGCGCCACACGTTCGCGAAACTCGCCGAGCAGCGGGTGTCCGAAGTATTCGATCGGAAGCCCGAGCGAACGATAGAAGCTTTCCTGATGCGCAAACGCGGTGACCGGTGTCGTCCATCGGCTTACGGCTCGTGCCGTGCGCTCGCTGTCGAGCCACGCCGACGGTGGGAAGAGATAGAGGATCGGCCGCTCGTAGTCCAGGCTCTCTCGTAACGCTTTCGCGAGCCGCACGTTGAAGGCGCCGAAGTCCACGAGGATCACGAGATCGGGCTTTGTGCGCGCGATGTGCAGTGCGGTGAGCCACATCTGAACGAGCAGCTTGGGGATGCGCGGAATCGCGGCAACGATCCCCATCGATGCCCACCCCGTGTGATCGCGCCAAAGCTCGATGCCTTCTTCCCGCATACGGGAGGCGCCGATTCCCTCGAGCTCCGCACGGGGGTCTCGCGCGCGTAGTGCTCGCGCAAGGAGCACGGCCGCAAACTCGCCCGACGCCTCGCCCGTCGAGAAGAAGTATCGCATGTGCGCGCCCGAGTTCCGGCTTACTTGAGGATGCCGCGTTGCGAAGGCGCTTCGAGGAAGGCAATGATCTCTTGCCCTCGAGGCGTGTGCACGGAGGCACGCATCGCCTCGATCGCTCGCGAGACGTTCATCTTTGGATCGTAGAGCAGTTTGTAGAAGCGCTTGATTTCGTTGCGTTCCTCCGCCGTGAAACCCGCGCGCCGCAGGCCGACGCTGTTGAGACCGTACGGCTTGGCCGGGTTTCCTTCCACGAGAAAGAAGGGCGGTAGGTCCTTGTTGATCTTCGACATTCCTCCAACCATCGCGTAGCGGCCGATGCGCGTGAACTGATGCACGCCGGACATGCCGCCGAGCAGCGCGTAGTCGCCGATCTCGACGTGACCCGCGAGCTGCGCAAGATTGCTCATCGTGACGCCGTTACCGATCACGCAGTTGTGCGCAATGTGCACGTAGGCAAGCAACAAGCAGTCGTCGCCGACCGAGGTAACGGCGTCCTCGCCGGTGGCTCGTTGAATCGAGACATACTCGCGCAGCGTCGCCCGATTGCCGACCTTCGTATAGGCGCGCTCGCCCGCGTACTTGCGATCTTGCGAGGCCGCCCCAATCGTCGCGAAGGGATAGATGACGCATTCCGAGCCGATCTCGGTCCAGCCGTTCACGACGACGTGCCCTTGCAGAACCGTTCCGGCACCGATTGAGGCATTCTCACCAACGATGCAATACGGGCCTATCTCGACGTTCAGCGCGATCTTTGCGTTCGGGTGAACGACAGCCGTGGGATGGATCATGCGCGCAGGACGGAGGCGTCGCCGCCGACCATCCTGTCATTCGAGTTAATGGAGAACATGAGCTCGGCGATGCAGGCGATCTCGTCGCCGACGCGCGCCTCAGCCTTTACCCAGCCGATGTTGCGCTTGTGGCGCAGCATTCTGATCTCCATGTCGAGGCGGTCCCCCGGAATCACGGGCCGGCGAAACTTCGCCTTGTCGATACCGACGAGGTAGGGAATCTTGCGCGCGAACTCGCCGCGCCGCAGGACGACCGCGCCGCCGAGCTGGGCGAGCGCCTCTATCTGATAGACGCCGGGAAGGACGGGGTATCCCGGAAAGTGCCCGACGAAGACCGGCTCGTTATACGTGATGTTCTTGTATCCGCGCACGAACACCATCGGCTCGAGATCGAGAATGCGGTCGACGAGCAACATCGGGTATCGGTGCGGCAGAATCTCCATGATCTGCTGAATATCCATGCTTCCCATCGTCTAGTCGCTCAAGCGGGCCCCGAGCGTTTGGAGACCGCTACGTCCGTCGCGTTCGTATCTCTCGCGCAGCCGGCGCACGGCATCGACGTGCAGCGCGTGCCCGGTCCTGATCGCAATGATGTCGCAGGACGGCCTTCGGCCGAGCAACGCGAGGTCGCCGAGCAGATCCAGAATCTTATGTCGCACGACTTCATTCGGCCAGCGCAGCTCCTGCATCGCGCCGCTCGGTGCAAAAACGAGCGCATTCTCGAGCGTTCCGCCGAGTGCGAGTCCGCGTGCACGCAGCGCTTCGACCTCGTGGAGATACCCGAAGGTGCGCGCCGGAGCGATCTCCGAGCGGTACGTCCGAGCGTCGACGGAAACGTCAAGGTACTGAAGGCCGATGGGTGCGGGAAAATCCGCGATGAAGCGAACGCGTAACGCGTCGCTCGGGAGGAAAATGAGCGCGCTTTCGCCGTCGCGCACGTCGAACGGCTCGCTCAGTCTCAGAAGCGACGCCGGTGCGTGCTGCGGCGCGATGCCCACAGCCGCAAACGCGTCCGCAAAAACCTGCGCGCTGCCGTCGACGACCGGAATCTCTTCGCCGTGCACGATGACGCGTGCGTTTGTCACCTCCATGCCGAAGAGCGCGGAGAGCAGATGCTCGACCGTCGAGATGCGCTGCCGCTCCTTGCCGAGGACCGTTGCGCGCGATGTATCGACGACGTTGTCCACGATCGCAGGAACGATCGTCTCGCCCACCACGAACTGGACGCCGAAATCTATCGGCGCGGGATGGATCTCGACGCTCGCTCGCGTGCCCGTGTGCAAGCCGACGCCGTCGAAACGAACGGCGCCGGCCAGAGTACTCTGATTCACGAGAGAGCCTCTCGCCTATTCCTTCGGGCGCGCACGTTCGCGCTCCAGTGCCTCGACACGAGCAACGAGCTTTGGCAACCTCCGAAGCATGACCTCCGTCTTCAGGTGTTCGCGATGCTCGCGCCCGGGCATTCCGGAGAGTACCGTACCGTCCGGGACGTTACCCCAGACGCCCGTTTGTCCCGCAATCGTTACTCCCGAGCCGACGGTGATGTGCCCCTTGAAACCGACCTGTCCGCCGACTTTGACATTGTCGCCGATGGTCGTCGAACCTGCGAGCCCCGTGAGTGCCGCGAAGACGCAATGACGTCCGATGCGGCAGTTGTGCCCGATCTGAACGAGGTTGTCGACCTTCGTGCCTTCGCCGATCGACGTGCTTCCGGTCTGCGCGCGATCGACGCAACTGTTCGCTCCGATTTCAACGAAGTCGCCGAGTACGACGTTTCCCGTTTGCGGGATGCGCTCGAGACGATCGTCGAGGAACGCCCATCCGAACCCCTCGCTTCCGATGACGCACCCGGCGTGCAGCACGACGCATTTCCCGACGACGCATCCATCCATGACGTGCGCGTGCGCGTGCAGCCATGTCTTCTCACCAAGCACTGCGCCGGCGCCGACGTACGCGCCGACACCGATGATACAATCGTCGCCGAGGTGGGCGTCGGCTCCTACGTACGCGTGCGCGCCGAGATAGACGCGATCCCCGACCCGAGCGGACGGTTCGACGACGGCGCTAGCGTGGCGAAATGGTCCCCGCGGGCGCGGCGGCCGCAATCGCTCGAGGAGCACTGCAAGCGCCGCCCTGACGTTGTCCACGACGATCAGCGGTCTTTCGTTGCCCGCGGCTTGCGCGAGGTTCGATGCGACGAGTATCGCCGCGGCAGTGCTCCTGAGCGCGGCGTTCAGGAAGCGCTCCTCGGTTGCGAACGTCAGCGCGCCCGGTGTCGCTTCCTCGACCGCCGTAATTCGTACAATCGCAGTGCTCGAGTCGCCGACGACGCGGCCGCCCACAAGGGCGGCCAGGTCGCCGACGTTTCCTAGCATGCGACTAACTCGGCGACGCCGCCGGTGTTGCGCTCTCGGTGATGTTCAGCGCTCTCTCGACGTCCGGCGTGATGTCGACTCCTCCCCACCCGACGCCCTGACGCGTGAAGACGAGCTTCAGTCCTTTCGCCTTCGCTACTTGCGCGGCCGCGTTTTGCAGCTCCGCCACGAGCTGCTGCTGGATCTTGCCGTAGCGTTGCTGCAGTTGCCGAACCTCGCCTTGTTTCTGTTGCGTGCTCACGTGGCTCTGCGCGATCGTCTGCTCCTCCAACATGAGCTCAGCTTGATATCCTTGATACTGCGACCAGTTCGCGACGATGCGCTGCGTGTCGACCAGCCCGATCGGCGACGACGGAGCACAGCCGACGAGCCCGGTGACGGTGATGAAAATACAAATTACGGCGTTTTTTATCACTCGCTTTTACCTTCGATGTCATGGATGAGTTCATTGGTCATGTCATATCCGCCGGGTGCGGCTGTCACGTCCGAGAAGACGACGCGCAGCCCTTTCTCCCGTGCTAGACGCTGTGCTTCGCTCTGAACCTGCGCCACAATCTGGTTGTAGAGCGTCTGGCGTCGCTGCTCTAGAATCAGCACCTCTTGCTGCACGGCGCTCGCGGCGGCGACGTCCGTGCTGTGCAGCATCGCATACTGAGCCGCGAGGGTGTCGCTCGTCTCGGCGTACTCGGTGATGACGCTCTGTACGTCCTGTTGATACTGCGCCTGGAACTGCGCCGCTATCCTGCGCAGTTGCGCTTGCGTTGCCGGCGAGACGCGCCCGATCGGCGGACCCGCCATCGCACGTAGTTGCGCGCCGACCTGGTTGCGCCTGCTGGTGAGCTCCGTCTGCGTCTGCGACTGGATCTGCGACAACTGCCCGTGCATGGCGACATTCGTCTGCACCATCACCTGCCGACGATAGGCGGCGTATTCTCGGCGGTCCGCTTCACGCTGCGCCGACATCGCCGCGTTCTCACGGCTCGCGATCGCGTTGAGCTGCGCTTCGAGCTTCCTGCGCGTTGCATCGTCGAGAGCCAGCATCGAGAGCCTCGTCTGGAGCGAGAGGCGTTCGGCCGCGTCCTGTCGCGACAGTTGCAGCTGCAAGTCGGTTTCACGCTGCTGCTCCTGAAGTTGCTTCGCTTGCAGCTTTTGTACGGCTTCTTCCTGGAAGCGACTGACGACGCTCCGCGCCGCTCCGTTGCTCTGCTGCACTACGCTGCGCTGATACGCCATGAAGTCGCGCCCGGCTTGCACCTCCGCGGCCTGCGCCTGCTGCTGCGAGACCTGTCCGAATGCCGCTGCCGCGTTCCCCGTCGGCCTTCCGTGCGCGGCGCCGAGCGCGGCGGCCACGGCCGCCTGCTCGCGCGTTGCATACTCGCGCTGCTTCTGATAGATGATGTGCTGCGCCCGAGCCTTGGCGGCACTGAGCTCGGCAAGAAGCTTCTTATCCTCGCTCGCAATCTGCGCGGCGTTGCGCGGGACATTCGGTGCGGCTTCCGTGAGATCGACCATCGCTATCGCGGCGTCGAGGCGAGAAAGCTGCGGGTAGAGCGGCGCGTGTTTCACCACGTCGTCGATCTTGACGTACGCAATGCCTCGTATGTTCGGAGAATTGACGTCGACTCCCTGACAGGCCCAGAGCGTGCCGAGAGCACAGAACGTCACGACCGCTATGCTACTTGTTGAGCGCATTTTGGACATCGGTGGTGATGTCCGTCCCGCCGTAGAGAATGTCGGCGTGATCGATGACGAGCAGGAGCCCTTTTCGCTGCGCAACCTGTGCCGTCACCGCTTGAGCATGATCGACGACCGGCTTGAGCAGCTGGTCCTGCTCGTCACTCATCGCCTTGTTGTAGGCTTGCGCGATTTGCTGCTGCCTCTGCGCATTCGACCCTGCCTGCTGGAATTGCAGCCCGTAGTATCGCCGCTCTTTCTCCGCGTACGTGGCGAGTTGTTGGCTCGCCGCTTTCACCTGCGGTGAGTTTGCAAGGACCGCTTGGTCGACGTATCCGATTTCCGACGGCGGCGGTTCCGTCCCGAGAGGAATAATCTGCTGGGAGCTTTGCAAGAGTCGCACGACCTGCTGCGTGATATCTTCGCCGCCATAGATGACGATGCGTTTATCGACGACCACGGAGAGGCCGCGCGACGACGCGACCGACGCAATCGCCAGCTGCACGCGCATGAACGTAGGTCCCTCGAGGTTGCGCTGCTCGGTGACGAACTGCTGTTGCAACTGCGCGTTCACGCGCTGGCGCTGCGACGGGCTGCGAGAGCTGCGCATATCCACCGCATACTGCTTGCTGAGCTGGGCTTGGACCGCGGCAAGCTGCCGGCTGATGTTGACCATCGCCGGCAGCGCTGCGATCGCCGATTGATCGACATACCCGACGTCGTTGAGCGTCGACGACGAGGCCGCCGGAGCGAGCGTCGTCGCCAGGGCGATAAGTGCGAGAAGTGTTGGGAACAGTCTTTTCATAGTTCTTTTCTTTGACGTGTTAGAAGCTTTGGCCGATGCCGAAGCTTGTGTGGAATCCATTGTACCCCCGAGCGAAATCGACGCGAACGGTGTGCAAGCCGAGTTGGGGAACGTCGAAGCGCAAACCGACACCCGCGTCGCCGAGGTACGTCCAGTCGCCGGGATAACCCGTGATGCGGTCCGTGTACGGATCGAGCAGCGGCTGTGCGCCGCGGATGCGATAATCGAGCTCGTCGACGAAGACCGCAAACGAGAACTGGCCGCTCGCCAAGAGCGGCTGCCGCCACTCAGCCTGTCCGAGCACCGCGTCGGTTCCGTAGAAAACCTCGTTGTATCCTCGCATCTGCTGATCGGAGAAGGTAAAGAGCTGGCTCGGTGGGATGACGCCGGTTGACGTATAGCCTGCTAAGTGCACGCCGATCGTCGAGCTTTTCAAGATAGGGAAGAATCGCGCGATGTCGAGCGTCGTCGCGGTGTACTTGAAGTCAGAGGCGATTGCCGGCGCAGATACCTGTTCGTTGAACGTCATGTTCCAGCCGCGGCGCGGATTGTATGGATCGTCGGTGGTCAGAACGCGGTAGCCGAGCGTGAACAGATCGAGGCGATAGGGCAGCCCGGTGTTAACGTTTGCGATCGAGCTTGCGGCGATACCGAAAGAGCCGTTGTACGTCTCGAGGCTCGAGCTGAGCGGGCTCGGCGTCGGGCCGATGAAGATGTTCGGCTGATACGACTCAAAGTAGTACGGTGAGGGAACGGTCGTGTCGTAGCGGATGACTTCGGTCGTTCCACCGACGAGCACTTGCGAGTAGTCGCTGAGGCGCCGTCCGAGCTGCGCCGTGAAGCCCTCCGAGTCCGAAACGCTCGTCGCGTACTCGTCCGAAACCTCGGAGGCAGATGAGCTCGAGTAGAGCGTCACCGGAATCGGAACCGGCGTGCCGCCGACCGATGGGATCGACGGGATCGTCGCCGTCCCTGTGTCCTCGTAAATCGGATAATAGTACGTCGTGCCGATGGCGAAGAGACTTCCTGTTAAGCTGTACTTCTGTGACTGTTCCGTATCGCCGAGGTAAGGAATCGTGCCTTGGATTTGTTCGGTATGCGTACGCGCACCCGCTTGAACCTGAAACGAGACGCCGTTCCCGGTTCCGTGAAGGTTGTTGTCCGAAAGGCCCAGCGTGGCATAAAGCCCCTGGCCCGTTAGCCCTCCGGAGTATCCGAATCCCACCGATGCGGAAGCGGTGCGCTGCTCGGTCACGTGCCACACGAGCGTTACGTCCTGGGGTTTCTTCGGATCGGGGCCCGGTTTGATGTCCGGATCGACCTTTGAGAAGTATTGGGTCTGGTTCAGGCGTTCGTAGTCGGCCTTGATCGCGTCGGTGTTGACGACCATGCCCGGAACGACGCGCAAATCTCGCCGAATGACTTCGTCCTTCGTTCGCGTGTTGCCCGTGATCTGCACCACGGCAACGCGCATGACGTAGATATTGTACTTCACGTTCGCGGTGTCGGTCGTTAGATCGATCGACGCCGGGTCGATGCCGCCTTCGAAGTTCCCGAGCTCCAGATGATACTTGTCCTCGTACAGGTGCTTGAGGGCTTCCACGTCTTTGTCGCGCAAGTCGTCGGAGTAAACCTGACCCGCCCTCACGTTCAGGGTCGGTAGAATGAGGGTCGGGGGTAGCAGCGGGTCACCGCCGATCGTGACTGAGCGGACCGTTAAACCCTCTTGGATCTGCAGCGTCAGCGTTCCGGTCGAGGGATCGAGGTTGATGTCCTTGACGTGAGTCGGCACCTGCCCGCCGTATCCGATACGCTCGTAGTAATTGTTGATCTTGAGGACGTCCGAACGGAACGTGTTCGTGTTGAAGACTTGCCCCACGGCGGTGTCCATGAGTGCAAGGAGCGTGTCGCTCGGAACGTGTGCGTTTCCCCCGAAGACGATCTTCGAAATGACGGGGTTCTCGACGACGCGATAGGTGATTGCGAGACCGCCCGGGCGCTGACGTATGAGCGGCGGCGCGAGCGCGGCGAAGAACCCGAGCGCGTTGATCCGCTGCAGGTCGCCCTGCACGATGCGCGGGTTGAAGGCTTCGCCCGCACGCGCTTCGACAACCGACATGATCGTCGCCGTCGGCACGTGCTCGTTCCCTTCGATGTCCACCGACACGATTTTCGGTACGGGGGCGGTTCTCGCAGTCGACGGAGCCAGTGCGACAACTGCGACGGCGAGGGCGAGCGCAAAGACCGCCCACCGAATCGGTGTGCGACGAACGTGGGGAAGGTCAGCGATCATGCAGTCGTCGTATCCCTCGCGTCTCGCGGAGTCGCCATGAAAAAGGTCACGCACGCATACGCGCGTGGCAGCGGTCCGCGTCGGGCCCGTGTTCGCGGTGTGCATCCGAGTGCCTTCCTTGGGCCCGACCTTGAGAGAACGCTTAAGGAAGCTCAGATGTCGCCTATGCCTTTCCTGGGAGCGCTCTCAGAATAGGTGTTGGAAGTTGACGGCGAAGCCGCTCTGCCCTTCCAGTGGTTGCCCAAGCAGCACGGGACCGAACTCATCGCCGGGTGACTCGAAGAGCCGTATCGGGCCGGTCTGCGTGAAGAATGAGATTTCGGCGTTGTTCGAGCGGTCCGGAGCGAATCGTATGCCGAACGTTTGCCGGTTGGGCAAGCCAAACATCTCCGAATAGACGGCGGTGACCGTCTTTGCCAGCACACGGCGCACCGAAACGCCGACGTTACCGAAGTATCCGAGCGTAAGATTCACATCGCTGACGCCGAGGGTCTGTCCTATGACATTCTCGACCGGCGCGAGGAGCCCCGATGCGAACTGCGCGTTGAGAATACTGAACGCTTCCTGGCTGACCGTCACCACGCCGTTGTGCTCCACGAACACGCCGCCGGGAACGGGCGCGTTGTTCACGGCCGCCGCGGCGCCGCCCGGCATTTGCACCGCGAACGGATTGTACTGCACCCCGCCGATGAGGCCCCCGAACGGTGCCAGCATCGCGAGGATTTGCTCGTTCGAGTAACCGGAGGGATCCGATGTGAAGTCGATCTTCAGGTTGTTCACGGGCCCCGCAACATCAATCGTAATCGTCGCAGAGCCGTACGGATTGCGCGCGACGTCGGGATCGGGGTTCACGACCGTCGTCGTTGCGAGCGCGTGAAGCGTGGGCACGAGTCCGTCTGACGGCGAGAACTCCACTGCGCCTTGTAAGACCTTGAACGAGTGATCGAAGTAGGTCAGACTCCCGCCGGTCGACGTGAACGAGCCGTTCAAGACGGGCGACGCAAGCGTTCCGCCGAGTGTTGCCTCACCGCTTCCCCCGATGTCGAGGCCGGCACCATATCCTGAGCCGCGCACGTGCACGTTTTCCCCAGCCGTAAGCTTCAGATCGAAGGCGAGTGGCCACGGCGGGGCGGATGGCCCCGTGCCGGCGCCGCCGCCGCCGATGAAGGCGGCAAATGGGATGGTCGTGTTCGTCATGGTGGCATTTCCCGAGAGGAGCGCATCGCCCGCCGTGCGCGAGAGCCGAAGGCTCCCGTCGATCGTTGCGATACCATACGCGGGCGAGTCGAAGCGTGCTCCGTGCAGCGTCAGCGTGCCGTCGAACGTCGGGCCCGCAGGTGAAGCGAGATTCGCCTGGCCTTGTAGCTGCATCCCGCCCCCGCCCGCGCTCGCGATGAAGCGCCGCACCTCGATCTGAGATCCGCTGAACATCATGCTGCCTTGCGCTGCGGTGATCGGTGCCTCGTCGAAGCTACTTGAATAGGATCCGTTCGCGACGTCGACATCGCCTGCCATATATGGATTCTCGATCGTTCCGGCGATCGAGACACGCGCGTCGATCGTCCCGCCAAGTTCCGTGTCGTTGCCGAAGAGCGTATCGAAGATGGAGGGGTCGACGTTATTCGCGTTCAGGACAAAGCGCAGCGGCGTGTTCGGCGGCAGGCTGAAAGGCCGCAGGTGCAGCGGGATATCGCCTGAGATCGTTGCACTGCCGCGCGCGAACGTTGCGCCGGCGTCATAGAGCTCGAGGCGATCGCGTTCGAGCCGCAGCGAGCCGTGGAGCGTTGAGATCGGCATCCCCACGAAGTGGACGTTCTGCGCGTTGAAGCTCGCGCTGAAGACCGGCGTCACGAGGCTCCCGCCGACGTCGAGCGTTCCTTGAAAAGCACCGCTCACCGGTACGTGTGCGGTTGTCACCTCCGCGAGAAATGACGGCAGGTCTTCGGTCGCTGCACGGACGCGCATGTGGATTGGATCGTCGGGGTGTACGCCGATGGAGCCCGAAGCGCTCGCGGTGATGCCGGGCCCCTGTAGTTCGGCCTGCTCTATCGCGATACGACGTCCGTGCGACGCGAAGCGCATGTTGAAGACGTCAATCGGAAAACGCCCGAGCGTGCCGCCTCGAATCGAAGCCTCCCCGTCGAGGCGTAGCGAAGGATACGTTCCAACGACGTCCGCGTTTCCGTATGCGCGCCCGGTGATCGGAATTTGAGGAAACCCAAAGGCCGAGACCCAGAGGCCCAGATCGAGGTCCTCCATCGTTCCGGAGAGGTCGTAGCGCGAACGCTTGAGCGTCGTGAACCACGTGCTCTGAGGGGATAACGCGACCGATCCCTGAGCCCGCAGCAGTCCCTCGTCCCCACCGACGACGAGCCTCCCTCGAATCAGATTTCGCCGGCTCGACCACTCTGCAACCGTGTTCCCGATGGGGAGGCTTCGAATACGCAGGCGCTGTACGTCGATGTCGCCGTTGGTCTGTACGCGTCGGCCGGCGTCGACCACTCCAACATCGAGCGACCCGGCCCCGCCGAGTGTATCGCCGGTATCGAAGAAATTATTGAAGTCCGAGAGGGTTGCCGACGGCGCCTGCAGCCGCAGCGCAAGACGGCCGATACGCGTGGATGCATCGAACGACGCGTGCGTCGTCCCGACGAGCACGCTACCGTTTTGGACACCGATGCCTCCGGCGCCGGCGTCGATCCTCCCGCGAGCGTCGAGAAACGGCAGACCATTGACGCTCCCAGCCGGGAGGCCGACGTCGCCGCTGACGCGCGGCGCTACACCTGTACCGCCGATCGTGAGATCGGCATTGAAGACGCCTTGGGCGTCATACGAAGGAACGCTCATCGTGCGCAACGCCGAAGCGAGATCCGCAGCCGGAACAACGGCGTGCAGCTCATACGAAGGCGCGCGAGCCATCGACACGCTGCCGTTCGCATATCCGTAGACGCCCGCAAGCGCGGCGATAACGTGATCGAAGCTCAAGCGATTTCCCGAGAGCGCGATGCTGCCGCTCCCCATAAACGGATACTCGCCGAGCGCGCCGTCGGCAACGCTGACACCGCTGCTAACGGAGAACGAGGACCCGCCGGCCGAGAGCGCACCATTCGCCGCGACCTGCCCTCGCTCGAGTGGAACGCCGATGCCTCGTAGGGCGCCGGCGTCGATGCCGTCGGCGACGAACGCGAGAGCGTCCGGCGCGCCTCGCGCCGGAGCAACGCGATAGGTGCCCGCCGCTACGACATCACCCCCCGCAAGGCCCACGTGCGCTGCATAGACGCGCACCTGACCGTCTCCGTAGCTGAGCGTTCCGTCGACGCCCGTCACCGGCACGCTTGCGATCGTCGCGCCGTGCAGATTGAGGCCGCGCGCCTGCAGGTAGATCGTGTGACGCGCGATGCCGAACGCGATCTCACCGTCGGCGACGCCGTGTGCGTTCATCTGCGGGAATGCAGATCGCAGCGCGTCGAGGCTTCCGTCGAAGCGGCCGCGGGCGAGCACCGCGGCTCGCGAGAGCGTTCCGAAGCCCGTAAAACGGCCCCACGGTCCATCTGCGACGACGTTCTCCAGCGCTGCGCCCGAGAGCGTTCCGTCAACACTCGCTCCGATGTGCGCGAACTGAATCCCGTCGAACGTGCTCCTCGCGAGCGTCGCGCTTCCTGCTAGGGCCATCGCGTCCTCCGGGCCCCCCGCGACAATCCCGGCCTCGCGTATGCTACCGGCAATTGCAGGCAGTTGCGGGATCGCGACGCCCGGCAGCCACGCGGGGCGTACCGGGTGAAGATCGACGCGAGTGCCTGAGGCCCAGAGCGCGCTTGTCCCGTTCGGGCGATCGATACGCAACCCGGCATCGACCTCTCCTCGGCCCGCGCGCATCCAGAACGGCGCAACGTTCGCAACACCGTTCGGTGCGAAATCGAAGACGGCCGCCGCGTCGGCGATCCGGTCCGCGGTCATCGAGCCGCCGACGTGCACCGAGAGATCGCTGCCGTCGAGCGCCGCATCGCCGGAGAGCGGCTCGGCCCCGAGCAAGGCGCCGGCGTACGGCACCGCATCGGCACGCGTCACGAAGTGCAGCAGCATGCGTTCGCGGATGTGATCGCCGAGCTCGAGGCTTCCTCGACCCGTCGCGCGTATGCCGCCGTACCGCAAGCTTAGCGGCAGAAACGCGACGATGTCGTGGTGGTAAACGACGTGCGCGTCGAGAGCCGCGAATGGAAAGCCGCGGTACCACATGCGCGTTGACCGCGCCTCAGCAACGACGCTGGGGTCGTCGAGTGCGCCCTCGACGAGAACGGCCAGTTGTAACGGGCCCGCGAGCGGTTGACGAAGGGAGAAGTTGAAAGCGTTGCGCAGCCGTTCCAGTGGCCCTTCTCCGGTGACCGCGATGCGAATCTGCGGGTCGGCGAAGTGGAAGATCGAGCCTTGCGCGGCGAGGGGAATTCCTGCGACCGTCGCGCGCAGGCGCTCTATCAGAAACGTGTCATCGAAGAGCTCGAGGTGTCCACGAATCGCTTCGACCGGTTGCGCAAGGCCGATCAGTGCGAGGCGTCCGTTGCTGACGTCGAAGCCGAGCGAGGCGTGGTAGTCGAGCGCACCGTCGGGTGCGCGCCCGGCAGCAAATATCTGCGCCTCGAAATCGCGCGCCGTTCCACCGAGAACGCGAACGTCGGATGAATCGATGAGGGTGTTTGCTGCCGTTCGTAACGGGAAGACGGGGGCCCGGAAGCGGTGCATCGCGTAGCCGAACTGCTCGTCAACGATGCCGGACGCCGAGAACGGCTCGCGCGTGCGCTCGACAAAGGCTCCGGTCACGGCGTACCGGCTCCTGCCGGCGCTGTCGAACCTTCCGTGAACGTCAACGTCGTGGACGACGAGAGCTGCGTTCGAACCCACGCGCGCGCTTGCCGAGGCGCCGACGATGCGGACGAAACAGCGTATCGGGATCGTGTTTGGAGGAACGGGGAGAGATGGAACTGCCTCCGCCGGTCGCGGCATCGGAACGTCGTAGCTTCCATCCGCGTACTTGACGAGCGCGATGCTCGGCCGCTCTATCGCGATGCCCACGAGACCGTAGCGGCGCGTGCTCCCCGGCGCGAGATCGCGTAGTGAATACCATACGTCGAGGCGCGGCGCGGCGAACACCGTTTGCTCGCCTCGGGTGAGCCGCACCCCGAGCAGCGCGGCATGCGAAAAGCCGATCCTCTGGTCGGCGATGTGGACGTTGTCTCCGGTCGCGATTGCGATGCCGGTCGTCAGGCTGAAGCGCACGATAGGGTGGCGCTCGACGGCGACGACGCCGACGAGCACAAGGGCTCCTATGAAGACCGCGACGCGCTTCACCGCTGTGAGATATACCCGACCCCCCGGGAGGTGTCCCTTAGAGGTCGAGGTTCTTTACACTCTTCGCGTACTCGAAGATGTACTGCTTGCGGGGTTCGACTTTGTCGCCCATGAGGTCCGTGAAGATCTGCTCTGCCTCAACCGCGTCCTCGACGGTGATCTGCTTCAAGCGGCGATTGCCGCTCTCCATGGTGGTCTGCGCAAGCTGCTCGGCGTCCATTTCGCCCAGACCCTTGTACTGTTGCACGACGAACTCTTTGCCGTCCTCGCCGATAATCGACTTCAGCTCCGCCTCGCTGAAGGCCCACCACTGCTGCTTCCCTTTGCGGATGCCGTAGAGCGGCGGCTGCGCGATGAAGACGTGTCCCTTCTCGACGAGCGGGCGCATCTGCTGATAGAAGAACGTGAGCAAGAGCGTGCGGATGTGCGAGCCGTCGACATCTGCGTCGGTCATGATGATGATCTTGTGGTAACGCAGCTTCGCAAGATCGAACTCGTCCCCGAAACTCGTACCGAGTGCGGTAATCATCGTGCGAATCTCTTCGTTCGCGAGCACCTTGTCGAGCCGCGTCTTCCACACGTTGAGGATCTTGCCGCGCAGCGGGAGGATCGCTTGGCTATTCGGATCGCGCCCGCCCTTCGCCGTACCACCGGCCGAATCACCCTCGACGAGAAACAGCTCCGACTCGCGCGGATCGGTGTTCTTGCAGTCGACGAGCTTGCCGGGAAGCCCCGATCCTTCAAGCGCGTTCTTGCGCCGCGTGAGATCGCGCGCCTTCTTCGCCGCTTCTCGCGCGCGCTGCGCCTGCATCACCTTGTCGATGATCGCGCGAGCGTAGCGCGGATTTTCCTCGAAGAAGAACTCTAGCCGCTCGTTGACGAGCGCGTAGACGATGCTGCGCACTTTTGCGTTGCCGAGCTTGGTCTTCGTCTGCCCTTCGAACTGCGGCTCTTGCAGTTTCACGGAGACGACCGCGGTGAGACCTTCCATGCAGTCGTCGGTCGAGAGCGAGCTGTCGTTCTCTTTGAGCGCGCCGCGCTTGCGGGCGTAGGCGTTTACCGCGTTCGTCACGGCGGTGCGGAATCCGAGGAGATGCATGCCGCCTTCGGTGGTGTTGATGTTGTTCGCGAAGGAGTGCAGGATCTCGATGTACGTGTCGGTGTACTGCATCGCCACCTCCACGTCGACGCCGTCGCGCTCGGCGTGCGTCGAGATGACGGGATGGAGCGGATCGCGCTTCTCGTTCAGCCACTCGACGAAGGAGACGATGCCCCCGTCGTACTTGTAGACGCGCTCGCGGGGCTCGTCGCCCCGCTCGTCGCGCAACGTAATCGCGAGACCTCGATTGAGAAAGGCGAGCTCGCGAAGTCGCTTCTGGAGCACGTCCCAGTGGAACTCGCGTACCTCGAAAACGTCGGGGTCGGGCTTGAACCATTGCAGCGTCCCGGTCTCTTCGGCCTTTCCGATTTTCTTGAGCTTCTGTACGGTCACGCCGCGTTCGAACTTCATCTCCCACGTGAAGCCGTCGCGCTTGACGCGCGTCGTCATCGCCTCGGAGAGGGCGTTGACGACCGAGATGCCGACGCCGTGCAAGCCCCCGGAGACCTTGTATCCGCCGCCCTTGCCGAACTTGCCGCCGGCGTGCAGCATCGTCATCACGACCTCGACGGCAGGTTTCTTCTCCTCGTGGTGGAGGTCGACCGGGATGCCCCGGCCGTCATCTTCAACGGAAACGCTGCCGTCTTTGTGCAGCGTCACTTTCAGCGTGCGTGCGTAACCCGCGAGCGCCTCGTCGACCGAATTGTCGACTGCCTCATAGACGAGCTGGTGCAGCCCGCGCTCGGCGGTGTTGCCGATATACATGCTCGGGCGCTTGCGCACGGCATCCAAGCCCCGCAGGATCTCGATCGCCTCACCCGTGTATGCCGTCGCCATTACCGGTCGCTATTCTCCGGCTTCGAACAGTAGCTCAAAAATGTCATCTCCCAAAATATTTCTCATCGTCGCCGGAGCAATGCGCTCCGGTTCCAGTCCGCTCATCACGATCACGTACGAGCTCGCAAGGAGCCGCTCGCGACGATCGCGTGAGACCCGCTTCGCCCGCGCCGCTCGGGTGAGCACGTCCCACCAGCGTGCGAGCACGCGCGAGCGGATCGCATCGTATTCTTCCGCCTCGATCCCGTCGACGATCGCCGCGATTCCGCTGTAGCCGAGCCACGGCACCTCGAAGAGCAGGCGCGCAACGCCTCGCTCACGGTCTTGCGAGATCGCGACCGCGCACGGCGCGCAGATCGCGCGTTCGCCGGGCGGGACGAGACTCGCGCATCTCCCACACTGATTCCACCCCGACTCCTCTTTTGCCCGCCGGACGCGCCCGACACCGGTGCGGAACCGAGTGAATGCGGACTCGGAGTCGGCGGACTCATGCAGCGGTGCTGACGCCGGTCGCGCTGCGCGGGAAATCGCCCCGCGAATGACACGCGCGCGCGTACGCACCACGAGCCGCCCAACGCGAAACCGCAACCGCTGCACTTCGTTTAACCCAAAGTCCGCCCGGAGCGATGCGAGAATTCTCTCTGCGAGAAAGCTCAACTGCTCGCTCCACGCGCTCGAGCGCGTCGCAACGACGAGCGTCCCGCCGTCGATCCGAAGCGGCTGCGAGTTTCGTGCGCTCTCCACTCCCACGACGTCGGGCCATGCTGCCGTCACCCGCGCGAGGGGATCGCATTCGCCGCTCTGCTGCGGTGACCACGCAGCGAGCGCCTCAGCGAGCGGCTTCAACATCGCGTCACGCGAGCCGCTGCTACGGCGAAGAGCGTGCTCGATTCGGGCAGGCGCGGCGGCCGGTACGTCGCGGTAAGGTAGGCCTGCTCGTAAGCGCCAAGGCCCGAGAGAAAGGCTTCGGCGCGCTGCTCGTCCAGCTCCGAGAGGAGATCGTCGAGCAATAGAATCGGTGTTTCGCCGGAACGTGCTCGCATGACGGCATATTCGCCGGCCTTGAGCGCAAGCACCGCCGTCCGCTGCTGCCCTTGCGAGCCGAAGGCGGCCAGCGGCCGGTCGTCGAGGAGGAAGACAAGGTCGTCGCGATGCGGACCGGCGAGCGCCGTGCGGCGCGCACGCTCCGCCTGGCGCACCTGCTCGAGACGAAGGGCGATTGCCTCTTGCATTGCCTGCTCGTTGCCTTCTCTTGCCGTTGCGATATTCGGCAGATATCGCAGCTCGAATCTCTCTCGCGCCGACCACGCAGCGTACGCGCTGCTCGCCTCCCGCCCGAGCGCTTCAATGAACGTGCTGCGCGCCCGCATCAGCGCGGCACCGCTCTCGGCCAGCGAGCGATCATAGACTGCGAGCAGCTCCCCATCCGGCTCGAGGTGGCGTAACAGCGCGTTCTTCTGATGCAGCGCATTTTGATACCGCGAGAGCGCTCGATAGTAGCTCGGCTCCTGCTGCGCAAGAGCCGCATTGAGAAAGCCGCGGCGCAGTACCGGCGCTCCGACGATAAGCTGAAGGTCGGAGGGCGCGAACGTTACTGCGCGCAGGGTGCCCAGGTACTGCGCGTATGGAACGCTACGGCCGGCGCGAGTAAACCGCTTGCGTACGCTCTGCGCTCCGGAAACAACCGTACAGCTGAGCGAAATCCGCTCGTCGAATCGCACGACGTCACCACCGATGAGGGCGCGCTCGTTGCCGAAACGAACGGTCTGTGCGTCATGTGTGGTACGAAACGATTTTCCGATGGCAAGCATCGCGATAGCTTCGAGCAAGTTGCTCTTTCCCTGCGCGTTCGCGCCGATGAAGACGTTCAGTCCTGCCCGCGGCTCGATCTCCAGCTCTGCGTAGTTTCGAAAGTTCGAGAGCGCGAGCCGCTCGAGCCTCACTGCCGCAGGGGCATCAACACGTAGAGCTGCTCCGCCTGGCCGTCGGTATCCGCGGGGCGGATCGCGGCCGGTGAGAGCGGGCCAAGAAACTCCATAATCGTTCGCGGCGATTTCACATGGTTCAAAATGTCGATCAGATAGCGCGCGTTGAAGGCGATCGTGAGATCCTCACCTTGCTGCTCGACCTCGATTTCTTCATACGCATTTCCGGAGATATCCGAGCTCGCCGTCACGACGAGGGTCTGGTTCGTGACCGCGAGCTTTACCATGGATGCGCGATCACCGGCGACGAGCTCGGCCCGGCGTAAGCCGGCGATGAGGCCGGCGGTGTTCACCTTCACCAACCGGTCGAATGTAGCGGGAATCACCTGCTGGTAGTTCGGATACTGACCGTCAACGAGCCGCACCGTGACCGAAACGTCCCCAGCTTGGAGCTGGAGTTGATTTCCTGCGCTTCCCAGAGCTCCGATCTCGATTGCGGCTTCACTCCCAAAGTTACGCGCAGCTTCTGCAAGCGCGCGCGATGGTACGATATACCGCGCCTCCTGAGACCCGTTGCCTTCCGCACCGGTCCGATGTCGTGCAAGCCGATAGCCGTCGGTTGCAACCATCGTCACGCTGCTTCCCGAAACGTCGAGCAGGGTTCCCATAAGCACGGCGCCGCGCGCCTCTTCGGCCGAGGCCGCAAAGATCGTCGCTTCGACGGCATCTCGAAACCGTTTTGCAGCCATCGTAAACTGCGACCCTCGCGCCGTTGCCGGGAGCGGCGGGTACTCTTCCGCCGGCAGTGCGTGAAAATCGTAGTTGCTGCGCTCGCACTTGACGCTTGCACGAGTCGGCGATCCACTCAGCTCCAACTGCGCCGACGGCAGGTTTCCAAGATAGCTTGAAAACAACTTCGCCGGCACCGTTACCGCGCCCGGCTCACTCACGTCTGCTTGAAACGAGAGCTCCAGCGTTAGCTCGAGGTCCGTTGCGCGCGCAACCACGCGCCCATTCTCGGATCGTAGAAGCACATTCGAGAGGATGGGAACGGTCGTGTGCGCGTTGACGACCTTGCTCGTCGCGCCCACGGCACCGGCGATATCCTTCGTGTTACAGGTGAATTTCATAGAATTCTAGAGAACAGTAGTAGCAGTAGTAGTGCGGTGTACACTGTGGGAAAGCCGCCGAAACGCCGTGAAAGCGCGGTCTCTGACGACGAACAAGGTGTGGAGCGTTGTACACGTAGTTCCCGGCCTTCCACAGGAAACGTCATGCCGGATGCTTGTCCACGTTATGAGCGCCGCCCTCTCCACCGAGATATTCTAAGGGTTCTGACACTGCGAGATGAGCTGAAGCACCTTGTTGCGATAGGCTTCGTCACGCTCCATCTGCTCTTTGATCTTATCTCGAGCATACATAATCGTGGTGTGGTCTTTCTTCCCGAAGTCGCGCGCAATCTGTGGAAGCGAGTAGTCCGTTAGGGTCGTCGCAATATACATCGCAATCTGACGCGGGCCGGCAAGGCGCTGGTCGCGCCGGCCGTTGTCCATCTCCTTGACGGTGAGGCCATAGGCGCCGGCGACGGTTTCTTTGATCTTTGTGATCGTCACACGCTGCAACGGTGCCTGCGCAACCGCACTCTTGAGAACTTCAGCGGCGAGATCCGGTGTGATCGGTGCCTTCGTGAGCGAGGCGTATGCGACCACACGAATGAGTGCACCCTCGAGCTCGCGGATGTTCGAGGGGATGACTTTCGCAATGAACGACGTCACCTCAGGAGGGACCGGAATGTTCTCGCTCTCGGCTTTCTTTCTGAGAATTGCTTCGCGCGTCTCGATATCGGGCGCTTGGATGTCGGTCTGTAACCCCCACTCGAACCGTGAGCGCAGCCGTGCTTCGAGCGTCTGGATATCTTTGGGCGGCCGGTCCGAGGAGAGCACGAGCTGCCGCCCCGAGCTGTGCAGATCGTTGAACGTGTGGAAGAACTCTTCTTGTGTCGTCTCTTTGCCCGCGAGGAACTGCACGTCGTCGATGAGGAGGACGTCGACCTGCCGGTAGCTCTTGCGGAACTCGGGGGTGCGGTTGTTCTGCAGCGCGATGATGAACTCGTTCGTAAACTTCTCGCACGAAACGTACAACACGTTGGCGTTGGGGTTATCTGCCAGCACGCGGCGCCCGATCGCATGCATGAGGTGCGTCTTGCCGAGCCCCACCCCGCCATAGAGGAAGAGCGGGTTGTATGCCTTGCCGGGCGTGCACGCGACTGCCTGCGCCGCAGCGTGCGCGAACCGATTCGACTGACCGACGACGAACTCTTCAAACGTGTAGCGGCTGTTGAGGTTTCCAGGCCGAAACTCGTCACTCGAGCGCGGCGGTATCGTCCCCGTCGTGGCCGGTGCGCTCTCGGCGATGACGAAGCGCAACTCGACCGGTATCTGAAGGACGTCACGGATCGCGTCGATGATCTCGCTCTTGAGACGGTTCTCGCACCAGTCGCGCGCGAACGTGTTCTGCACCGCAAGCGTCAGCTCGAGGCCATCGAGTGCTACGGGACGCATCGGCTTGAGCCACATATTGAAGACAGGCTTGGTGAACTTGCGATCCAGAGCGTCCAGCACGGTCTGCCAGAGCTCGCTCGATATCTCGGATTCGCCGATCGCCAATGCCATTGCTCACATCTCCCCGTAGGAACGCGACGAGTTCCCGCTGCCACAACCCCAGGCTGTGGACCGGGATTCGAGGGCGCATCGCATTGGCTTAATCAGCCCCCGCTCCTGCGGAAAACATCCACCACCTTATGCACTTATCCACAGGGTGCATAACCACGGTTTTCTGGCCTTTTCCAGCCCGTAAAACCGCCCGCAGAATGCCCCCCGAGTTGCGCCGGAATGCCAGTCATACCAGGGCTTTCCGCCGAATGAGAGCAGGCGCATAACGGCGGCTTTTCCACAGGCTTGTCCACAGTGTGGAAATGCTTGGTGCTGTCCTAGTTTGGACAGGGCATTTCCGTGCTCGTCCTAGGTAGAGGGCCGGATCGCCAAAGGCGCAGGGAGCCATGGCGGCCGAAGCCTCGCGCGGGCCCAGGGCCCAAGGAGGCAGACTTGACTCTCTGTATCGGAGCTTTGTGCGATTATTTCGACCCAAAGGTCGTGCTGGC
>JASHOG010000031.1 GCA_030041225.1 Vulcanimicrobiota bacterium
GCCTCGCTCGGGAGTGCTCGCAGATCGATGATATCACCGGTGCGCAGGCCCGCACGCGCTGCGGCGGATGCGGGAGCGACTGTGATCGGGCCAACGAGACCGTTCGGGAGCCCAGACACTGAGTATCTAAGCCCCGTTCTGCCCTCAGCGGTCACGCTCCGCATATCGAAGCACATTGACGACAACGCGAGGAAACACAACGTCAGCAGGAGATATCGCCAGCCTGCGCTCGTGAGCGAGAGTCTCATCCGAGCCTCGCTTGCAACTCGCGTATTCCTGCGAGAATTGCCTCGTTCGACTCGTGCAAGCGCTCCAGCACGCCGTCGCGCGATACGTCCTTCTTCATCAGAAGCACGTCGAGCGCAGCGCCTGCGTCGTGCGCGAGCTGCATGATCGCGTCTGACTCGTCAGGTGCGTATGCTTCGCCAGAACGCTTCAGCCCGAGCACGAGCGCGCCGACGAGCCGCCCGCGCGCGAGCATCGGATAGGCGAACTCGCCGGCGATCGCGCTATGCACGTCGCCTAGGTCTAACGGCTCGCGCGTCGCGCGCAGACGGACGATCGCCGGATCGTTCTCGCTGACGCCTCCGTAATGGCCAGTGTCATCGTCAAGGAGCACTTGGGCGCTCGATGCGTCGGCGTGTTCTTCGAGCACGGTAACGATGCGGGAGAGCAGTATGTGCGGATCGGTGACGTACGCCGCCTCGCGCGCGAGGGTTCGAATCGCCTGTTCGTCCTCATGCCGCTTCCTGAAGAATACCGTGTCGAGCACGCGGTCGACGCGCGAGTGAATCGCACGCACCGATAAGCCCAGCGCGAGCGCGAGCGCCGCGCTCACGGCGAGATTCGTCGTGTGGCTCGCGCTGCTGAACCACTCGCTGAACGCCCACTCCACGAGTACGAAGATGCCGACGATCACGACCGAGACGCCGGTGAAGACAACCGCGCGATTGATCGCAAAGCCGATGTCGAACAGTCGGCGATTGAGCAGCGAGATCCACAGTCCAACTGGTGCGAAGAAAATGAAGACATCTAGGACTGCTCGGAGCGTTGCGTTGAATGCGCCGAACGCAGCGAGCTCCCAGACGAGGAACGTAAAGATGCAATACGGCCCGATGCACGCGGCAATCCAGGCGGTTCGCGTTCGTTGCACGCCCTCCGCCTGCCATACGGTAGCCAACAGGCAGAGGTAGGAGACGAGAAATGTGAGCGACTGGAGCGTCTCGCCGGTTCCTATCGGGGCGAGGCCAAGCAAACCAGGTAACCCGAACCAGTATCCGACCCTCACCGCGAGTGCGTGGAGCATACCCAAACAAGCGATAGTGTACGCGGTATACGCGAGGACGCGACGCAAACCGGAATGCTTGGTGCGAAAGAGCATCGCGTAGACCGCGAGCAGCGCAACCGCCGGATCAAAGAGACTTCCAACAGCGTTGACGGCGAAGTCGAGCTGCGGCCAAGGTGTGTAACCTCCATTTTCGAGCACCTGCAGCAGCGGCATTTCCGCAAAGAATAATACCAGTACGCGAGCTTCAGGAAGTTCCGAGCGGCGCCACGCGAGGAGCGTTGCGAAGAGCACCATCCATAGCTCGCCGAAAAGCGCGAGCCAAAACGTAAACGGTATCGAAATGGGTGTCGCGACGACGCGAACGATACTCGCGCGGCTCCCGTGACGTACCGGGACTTCGGCTGCCACGCCGACGGGAATGGGGTCCGTCCATCTATATCGTGCCGCGTCAGGCAGGAGGCGCAAATCGACAATATCACCGGTACGCAACCCAGCTCGCGCAGCAGGTGAGCCGGGCGCGACAACTGCTGCGCCAGTAAGCCTCCTCAGCGAGATCCCCGTGTCGCCAAATCGGCCGGTCAACCACATCCCGTAGCCGGTTACGAAAATTGAAAGGAAACAGAGCGCCAGCAAAAGACGCCGCCATGCGGTCGCGCTGAGAGAAATTCTCACCGCGGCAGGCCCTCGCGCCTCTCGAGCACGCTGGCGATCTGCCCGGGAAGATTCTTCAACTGCGCACACATCGCACGCACTTCTTCTCGAAGCGGATCGTCGCCCCGGCTCTCCTTCTTCATTTCAAGAACGTCGAGCGCAGCGCCGGCATCGTGGGCAAGCTGCGCGACCGCGTCCGACTCGTCGGGGGCGTACGGCTCGCCCGAGCGCTTCGGGCCGAGCACGAGCACGCCGACAAGCCTTCCGCGCGCGAGCATGGGATAGGCGAACTCACCGGTGACTGTGCTGCTCACATCGTGAAGGTCGAGCACTTTGTGCGTCGCGCGCAGGCGCACGATGGCTGGATCGTTCTCGCTCACGCCTCCGTAATGCCCGGCGCCGTCATCGAGCAACATCTGGGCGCTCGATACGTCGGCGTGCTCCTCCAGCACTGCGATTACCCGCGAAATCAGTATCTGCGGATCGGTGATGTACGCAGCCTCGCGGGCAAGCGTCCGAATCGCCTGCTCATCCTCGTGCCGCTTGCGAAAAAAGATGGTATCGAGCACGCGATCGACGCGCGAGTGAATGGCGCGCACGGATAACCCTAACGCGAGCGCCAAAGCGGCACTGATTGCGAGATTCGTTGTGTGGCTCGCATTGCTGAACCACTGCGCGAGGGTCCATTCCACGAGTACGAAAATGCCTACGATCACGACCGAGACACCGGTGAATACTGCGGCACGATTCAGGACGAACTGTACGTCGAGGAGGCGCCGGCTTAACAGTGCATACATGAGAATCACCGGCTCGAGGAACGCCATGACAAAGGGAGCCGCAGTAAACGCGAACCAGTCACTCGCAACGGAGACCTTAAACGGCGCGAGTGCGAGAGCGACCCACGCCACCGCCGTTCGCTCCGCAGGCGCCGCAGCGGGAACAGCGGTAATCAGACAGAGGGCGACAAGGAATTCAGGAAAACTGCGAATCCCTATGAGATTCCAATAGATGGTATTCGTGTTCAGCGACGCGAAGTCAAACCATCCGAACCACGAGCCGACGATGTCGGCGCCATACATGACGAAATGTGCGATCGTCACCGCGCTCGCGAGAGCCGCAAGCGCTCGAACGACGATTGAGCGGCCGGCGTGACGCAGAACGTACATGAGGGGCAGGATATTGAAGAGCAACACTCCGATATCGTAGAGGAGGTTTGCACACGCATCGATCGCGGGGTCCGAACTTCGCCATTGTCCCGGCCGGCACGCACCACTGAGTCCCTGTGATATCAACGAAAGTACGAGAATGCGCGCGTCGACGTCGCTCGAACGTCGCCACACGATGAGCGCACACAGGAGCACTGTCCACAGGTCCGCAACGAGCCCGAGGATGGGCGCTGCCCCGCCGAGCCCGAGCGCACGCGGCGATGCGCCCGCGACAACGACAGGAACGACCCGCGCACGAAATGATTCGTGACCTCGCATAACCGTTAGATCGAGAGGAGTACCTGTCTCGAGATTCAGGCCCGGCTCTACATAGTACGACGAGAAACTCCACAGGTAACGTTGGCTGGGAGGGAGGAGGCTAGCATCGACGAGATCGCCCACTTCGATCCCGGCACGTGCTGCGGGCGACCCCGGATCAACCGACGTCACCCGATCGACAAACGGCACTCGCGTGTGCTCGACTTGTAGGCCACTAGTTCCAAAAAACCGCGATGCAATGAATACCGTATAGCACAGAGCAAGAGCGCTTGCGGCGCACAGCGCAAGCAGCCCGCTACGCCAAAGAGCCGCGCTACGCATGCTCTTGCATCTCGAGTATCTCGGCCAGCCGTTGCGGCAGCTCGCGTATCCCTGCAAGAATCGCCTCGCTCGACTCTTGCAATCGCACTAACGCGTTGTCATGCGCCACGCCCGCCTTTGTTCCGAGAACATCTAGCGCGGCACCGGCGTCGTGCGCGAGCTGCGCGATCGCGTCGGACTCGTCGGGTGCATAGGATTCACCGGAGCGCTTCGGACCTAGCACGAGCAGGCCGACGAGCCGCCCGCGCGCGAGCATAGGATAGGCGAACTCGCCAGCAATAGCGCTCTGCACGTCGTGCAGGTCGAGCACCTTCTGCGTCGCGCGGAGGCGGACGATGGCCGGATCGTTCTCGCTCACACCGCCGTAATGCCCGGCGCCGTCGTCAAGGAGCACCTGTGCACTCGTTGCGTCTGCGTGCTCCTCTAGCACCGCGACGATCCGCGAGAGCAGAACCTGCGGGTCGGTGATGTAGGCGGCCTCGCGTGCGAGCGTGCGGATCGCCTGCTCGTCTTCGTGCCGCTTCGTAAAGAAGACCGCGTCGAGTACGCGGTCGACACGCGTGTGAATGGCTCGCACTGACAATCCTAGAGCGAGCGCGAGCACCGCGCTGATCGCGAGGTTCGTCGTGTGGCTCGCCGAGCTAAACCACTCGCTCAGGGCCCATTCGACGAGCACGAAGATGCCGACGATCACGACCGAGACCCCGGTGAAGACCGCCGCGCGGTTGAGCGCAAAGCCGATGTCGAGCACACGCCGGTTGAGCAACGAACACCAGAGTCCGACGGGCGCTAAGAAATACGCAACGTCTAACGCCACCTCTCCAAAGCGCACCCCGAAGGCGGGTGCGATGAAGCGAGCAAGAATGTAAGCGACTTCCACAACATAGGTGATGCCGAGCGATGCCGTAACCCAGGCAACGCGTACGCGTTGCTCGCCCGTCGACTGCCTCGCCGTGACCAGCGCACAGAGCCACGAGAACAGGCAACTCGCTGCAATGAGGACAAAGCGTGCCTGCGGCGGCGGAGCCAAGCCGATCCATGCTCTCTCCATGGCAATAAACGTGAAGGCGATCCACGCGATGCCCGAGGCGTACGCCAAGGCAGCGAGCGTGCGCCGTGTGCTAGGATGCGGAAGCCGAAAGAGCATCGCGTACGTTGCGAGCAAGGCGGTGGACAGGTTCGTAAGGCTGCTCAACGCGTTGGCCGCCAGATCCACGCCGATCCATGGCGTATAGAAGCCGTTCTCCGCCTGAAGCATGATGAGACTCGGGCTCGACAACAGCAGCAATGCCAGCGTTCGAGCCGGTGCATTATCGGAGCGCCGCCAGGCGAGAAGCGCACCGAAGAGAACGAGCCACGCCGTCCCCGCGATGATGAACCAGTCTATCTGGCCCGCCATGGACGGTTTTGCCACCAATGGCACCATGCGGAGGCCGGCACCAGACCTTAGCGGTACGACGAAGCGTTCACCCGCGACGACGCCTTCGTGCAGGCGGTAGCGCGCCGTGTTCGGGAGCGCGCCGAGATCGACGGAGTCCCCGGTGCGTAAACCGGCGCGATACGCAGCGGATCCGGGCGCAACGCGTATCGTCGTGCCGCCGGATGAATACTGCAGCGTCATTCCCGTGCTGCCGCCGTGAGCTGTCAACCACCCGCGATAGACGATCACCGTGAGCGAAAGACAAAACACGGCGAGTAAAAGCTTGCGCATCGTCTAACTCATCGTCCGCACATTCAGCGCCTCATCGAGGCGCTGTTCGAGGCGCTTGACGATCTCGTACACCGCTCCGAGCTCGCCCCGCCCTTCCTCAGAAGGCCGGTGGCCTTTCATCGCAAGCACGTCGAGAGCGGCGCCCGCGTCGTGGGCGAGCTGGGCGATAGCGTCGGATTCGTCGGGGGCGTAGGATTCGCCCGAACGCTTCGGGCCGAGCACGAGCACGCCGACGAGCCGCCCTCGCGCGAGCATCGGATAGGCGAACTCGCCGGGAATCGCG
>JASHOG010000032.1 GCA_030041225.1 Vulcanimicrobiota bacterium
TACATGCCGCCCACCAAACACATGACCGGCGACATCTTCAAAGGGCATCTCATCGACGCAATGTTCAACCTCACCTCGGTGACGACCGGCCAGACGATCCATCTCTGCGGCATGCTCACAGAGGCGATCCACACGCCCTTTCTTGCCGACCGCATGCTCTCGATCGAAAACGCGCGTTACATCATGAACACGGCGCGGCACCTGGGCGAGGAGATCGACGTGAAGCCGGGCGGCATCATCGAACGGCGTGCAGCGCACGTCTTACGCGAATGCGAGACCCTGCTCGAGCGTGTTGCGGAGACGGGCTTGACCTCGGCGATCGAAGCTGCGCTCTTTGCCGACGTCTCCCGCTCTCCGGAAGGCGGGCGCGGATTGGAGGGCGTCTTCACGCGCGAGGAAGGCTACTGGAACCCGTTCGAGGACGCGCTCGCCGGCGCTACGTCCAGGGGCTGATAACTTTCAGGCCTTCGAACTCGGGAAGGCGGAAGTGCCGGACGTTGCGCGTCACCACCGTCAGGCCATTCACGATCGCGATCGCAGCAAGCTGCGAGTCAATAATCGGCAGTAGACGACCGCGGCGGCGCGCCTCGCCGTTTGCCTCGCCCCATACGCGTGCCGCGGCAGCGTCGAATGCAAGAACGCGCTTCTCGAACATTTCCATAATTCGGAGCGTCCACTGGAGAAGCCGTTCGCGCTCGGCCGCGACCTTCATAGGTGCGATACCTTGAAAGAGCTCACCAACCGTGAGTGATCCGATGAAAGTCTCATCGATTCTCCGTTCCTCGAGCCACGAAACGTACCCGCGGTTCGGCGCGGGCTTGCGCGTCTCCGATATCGCGGTCGTGTCGAGGAGAAAGCACACGCTATTTGTCCGTACCGGCGCCCTTGTCGTCGGATCGGAACTCGGGGTCGCTGAAGTCGACCGGTGGCTTGTACGGGGCGTATTCCCTAGAGATTGGAATTCCGCCGGGAACCTTCGGCCCGCCCAGGAGAAAGGAAATGAACGGGTCGCGACCGCCGCGTAATGCGTTGTATTGGTCACGCGAGACGACGACCACTGCATCCTTACCATGACGCGTGACAATCTGCGGCTCGCCTTTTGTCGCCAAATCAAATACCTCCGAGAACTTCGCCTTAGCCTCTTGCAGCTGCCAAGGTTGCTTGCGCCTACGTGCCATAACTGACTAGACCGACTAGATTGTAACACAACGTATCGCCGGCGTCTAGGTCGGTCCCTCGACTCCGCGCCTGCGGCGCTCCGCTCGGGATGACAAAGCTATCGTCGGACGCGAAAAGCAGGAAGGTGCCCGATTTGGTTCGCCCCTATGGCGATACGCGCGACGACGGCAAGGTGCAGCTCTCTTTTGCGCTGCCGATGGAATGGAGCGAGCGCGCCGATGAGGCGGCGCGCCGAATTGCCGTGGCGATGGGCTTTCGCGACGTGCACGTTGCCGAGGGGCGCCCGGCAGCGCCGGGCTTCTCATTCTTCGTCCTCTACGCTTCGACGGCGAGCGCAGTCGACGCCGAGGCGATCCCTCCGGCAGGCGTTGAGGCCGCGGCGATGTCGATGGAGCAGATCGACGAGCTCATTCGCGAACGCGTCGGCCGCAAAGTGAAGGTCGCGGGCGCCTGCATCGGCACCGACGCGCACACCGTCGGCATCGACGCGATCCTTAACATGAAGGGCTACAAAGGCGACTACGGGCTCGAGCGTTACGCGATGTTCGAGGTTTTCAATCTCGGCAGCCAGGTATCTCCCGAACGTCTCATGCGTTTTGCCAAAGAGCGCGATATCGACGTGCTGCTCGTCTCGCAGGTCGTGACACAGAAGCAAAGCGACGTGAAGAACTTCACCGCGCTCTCCGAGCTGCTCGAAGCGGAGGGCATCCGCGACAAGATTCTCTTGATCTGCGGCGGACCGCGCGTGACGAATCTGCTCGCGGCGGAGCTCGGCTACGACGCCGGCTTCGGGCGAGGAACGCTGCCGAGCGAGGTCGCCTCGTTCATTGCAACCCGCATGGCGTCAAAGGAGCACACGTGAAGAGTGCCTTGATTACCGGTATCACGGGACAGGACGGTTCCTATCTCGCGGAGCTGCTGCTCGGGAAGGGCTATCGCGTCGTGGGGATGACGCGGCGTACCTCGACCGACGTGCACGAGCGGATTCGCCATCTCATCGACGACATCGAGTTTGTTTCCGGCGACCTCCTCGATCAGGCCTCGATCACGGCGATCGTCGAGCACGTTCGGCCGAATGAAATCTACAACTTGGCAGCGCAGTCGTTCGTCCCGACGTCGTGGGATCAGCCGGTGCTCACCGGCGAGTTCACGGCGCTCGGCGTGACGCGCGTCCTCGAGGCGATTCGCGCCGTCGATCCGTCGATTCGCTTCTATCAAGCGTCGAGCTCGGAGATGTTCGGCAAGGTGCACGAGTCGCCGCAGCGCGAGTCGACCCCGTTCTATCCGCGTAGCCCCTACGGCGTCGCGAAAGTCTATGGCCATTGGATCACGGTGAACTACCGAGAGTCGTACACTCTGTACGCGTGCAGCGGCATTCTCTTCAACCACGAGAGCCCGCGCCGAGGGAAAGAGTTCGTAACGCGCAAGATCACCGACGGAGTCGCGCGCATCAAGCTCGGGCTTTCAAAGGAGCTACGCTTAGGAAATCTCGACGCCAAGCGCGACTGGGGCTTTGCGGGCGACTACGTCGAGGCGATGTGGCTTATGCTGCAGCAGAAGGAGCCGGACGACTACGTGATCGCAACCGGCGAGACGCACAGCGTGCGCGAGTTCGTCCAAGCGGCTTTCGCGGCGGCCGGCATCAAGGATTTCGAACGATACCTCGTCACCGATCGCGCTTTCGTGCGACCCGCTGAAGTGGATCTGCTCGTCGGCGACGCGTCGAAGGCGCGCCGCGTACTTGGCTGGGAGCCGCACGTGGGCTTCAACGAGCTCGTCGAAACGATGGTCCGCGCAGACCTGGAGCGGTTGCGTAGCGGAGCATCGCCGTGACGCTTGCCCCTTCGCTCGGGATGACAAGCGCTGCGTTCACGATGACAAGGATGGAAGGCCGCGCAATAGCGCGGCCAACCTTTCGGCTCGTCGCGGCGGCGCGATGAGAGCGCTTGTTACCGGCGCTGGGGGATTCGTCGGGCATCACCTCGTTCGCGAGCTCGAGGCGCAAGGCTGGAGCGTCGTCGCAGCGGGCGGACCGTCGGATGAGAGGCTTCCCGTGCGTATCGACCTCGGCGACGAAGCGTCACTGCTCGCTGCGCTCGATCGGGCGAAGCCCGAGACGGTCTTTCATCTCGCAGCGCAGAGCTTCGTTCCGGAGTCGCTTCGCGCGCCGCATGAAACGTACGAGGTCAACGTGCTCGGCACCGCGCGGCTCCTCTCCGCAGTGCGCGAGCACGCGCGACACGCGAGGACGATGCCGCGCCTGCTCTTCACGAGCTCTGCCGAAGTGTACGGCGCACGCGACGCCTCCGAGCTGCCGTTCCTCGAGTCGCTCTCACTGCAGCCGCGCAATCCGTACGCCGCAAGCAAGGCGGCAGCGGAGGCGGTGCTGCTCGGCGAGATGCACTCGTTCGGGGGCGACGTCGTTATCGCGCGCGCCTTCAACCACATCGGCCCCGGGCAAAGCGAGCGATTCGCGGCGGCGAGCTTCGCACGCGGCCTTGCGAGGATCGCAGCAGGTGCTGGGACGGTGCTCGAGGTCGGAAATCTCGACGCCGAGCGCGACGTGCTCGACGTCCGCGACGTTGTGCGCGCGTACGTCGCGCTCGCACTGCACGGCGAACGCGGCGAGGTCTATAATGTCTGCAGTGGGCGCACGGTCGCGATGCGCGAGCTGTTGCGCGAGCTGATTCTCATCGCGGGCGTGCCGGTCGAGGTACGCTCCGACCCGGGGCGCATGCGGCCTTCGGAGATCCCCGTCTCCTTCGGCTCCAACGCCAAGCTCATCGCGCGAACGGGCTGGTCGCCGCGCGTCACTTTGCGAGAATCGTTGCGGGACATCTACGACGACGCGCGTAACAGGCTCGTACCGTGAAGGACTCCCTCACCGAGGACCTCCAGGCCTTCGTCTTCGCAAATCGTGGACTCTTGCTCGCAGCGCCCGCCGCGTTGCTCGCCGCGTTCGGCAGGCCCTCGGCTTTCAGCGTCGCCGTCGGACTTCCAACCGCCTTCGCCGGCGAGTTCCTGCGCTGTTGGGCCGTCGGCTACTCGGGTGAGACGACACGCAATGACCGCGTGACCGCCGCGAAGCTCGTCACCTCCGGGCCGTACGCATACGTGCGCAACCCCCTCTACCTCGGCAACTTTCTGACGGCGCTCGGCTTCACCGTCGCGTTCACCGGAAGAAACTCACTCGAGACGAAGTGTGGACTCACCGCGTGCGCGCTCGGATCGATGGCGGCACTCTATGCGACGATCATTCCGCACGAAGAGGAGTATCTGCGAGAGCGCTTCGGCGAGGAGTTCGATCGCTATTGCGAGCGCGTCCCGCGCATTCTTCCGCAGCTCGATCCGGCGCCCAACGGGCACGCGCAGTGGGATACGAGCGTCATCGGGCGCGCGGAGTCAAAAACGCTTGTGACGTTTGGTGCGATGCTCGCATTGCTCGCGCTCAAATCGATCTCCGCGTAAACGCGAGGCGCGCTCCATGAACGTGGAGAAATCTCGGGCATGAGCTCCACCGTCGTCCTCGGATACGCGCGCACGCCGTTCGGCAAGCTTGGCGGGGCGCTTGCACCGCTTCCCGCAACGACCCTCGGCGCGGTTGCTCTCGCGAAGGCGATCGAGCGCGCCGGCGTCGACCCGTCCGATGTCGAGCACGTGGTGCTTGGGCAGGTGCTTCAGGCGGGCGCCGGGCAGAACCCGGCGCGTCAAGCGCTCTTCAAAGCCGGGCTCGCCAAGACGGTCACGGCGGAGACCGTCAACAAGGTCTGCGCCTCCGGCATGCTCGCCGTGGCAAGCGCGATGCGCCTCATCGACGCCGGCGCGTTCCGCCTGGCGGCGGCCGGCGGGATGGAATCGATGTCGAACGCGCCCTACCTTTTAAAGGAAGCGCGTTTCGGATACCGCTTCGGTGACGGCGCGCTCGTCGATGCAATGATCTACGACGGTCTCTGGGACCAGTACTTTCCCATGACGATGTCGACACAAGGCGCGATCGTCGCGAACGAGCTGAAGGTCTCACGCGAGGAGCAAGACCGCTTCGCGTACGAGAGCCATCGCCGAGCGCACGCCGCACACGAGGCGGGGAACTTTGCCGACGAGATCGTACCGCTGCGCGTCGCGACCAAGGCCAAGGGCAAGGTCGTGGTCGATGCGCTGCCCAGACGCGGAGAAGCACGCGTTCCCGCAACCGTCGGTGCGCGCAACGCCGTATGGGATCACGAGCCGTCGCCGCGCTTTACGCTCGACTACGAGCGCTACGCGCCGTTCGTCACCGGTGACGTGCCGAACACGCTTGTCGAGCGCGACGAAGCCGTACGGCCGGATGCATCGCTCGAGGCGCTCGCCAAGCTGAAACCGCTCGAAGCCGAGGGCACCGTCACGGCCGGAAACGCTCCCGGCGTCAACGACGGCGCCGCTGCATTGATTCTCGCCGACGCGCGCTATGCGAAGGAACGCGGCCACGAGCCGCTTGCGACGATCGTCGATCACGCGACCGTCGCATGGGACTCGCCGTACATCGCGCTGACGCCCGCGATGGCGGCGCAGAAGCTCATGGATGCGCATGGACTCGGCGTGAACGACGTGCATGTCTGGGAGGTCAACGAGGCTTTTGCTTCGGTCGCGCTCAGCTCTGCGCGCAACTTGGGTATCGACGTCGAGCGCATCAACCGCTACGGCGGTGCGGTCGCAATGGGGCATCCGATCGGCGCCTCCGGTGCGCGGCTCACCGCAACGGTGGTAAACCAGCTGCGCAAACGCGGCGGTGGTCTCGGCATCGCGGCGATCTGCTCCGGCGGCGGCCAAGGCGACGCCCTCCTGATCAGAGTCGAATAACGGTCCTTCGACTTCGCTCACTTCGTTCGCTACGCTCAGGATGACAAATCTTTGGTAGTTCTCGTGATCGGGGCCGGGCAGATGGGCTCGGGCATCGCACAGGTTGCGGCGCAGCACGGGCACACCGTTTTGTTGAACGACCGGGACTCGGCGCTGATCGAGCGCGGGATCGGGGTCATTCGGAAGAATCTCGATCGCGCAGTTGAGAAGTCGCGTATCACGCAGCATGAGCGCGACAGCGCGCTCGCCGCGGTTCGTGCGACGCCGAAGCTCGAGCGCATCGAAGCCGAGATCGCGATCGAGGCCGCCACGGAGCACCTGCCGACGAAGCTCGCAATCTTTACTGAGCTCGACGCAAGCACACCAGCCAAGACGATCCTTGCGAGCAATACCTCCTCGATCTCGATCACGACGCTTGCAGCCGCGACGAAACGTCCCCGGCTCGTCATCGGCATGCACTTCATGAATCCCGTTCCCGTCATGCCGTTGGTCGAGGTCATCCGTGGACTGGAGACGTCGCAAGAGACCTACGACGTCGTGCGGTCGCTCGCGGAGCAGCTCGGAAAGACGCCGGTCGAGGTGCGCGACTTTCCCGGGTTCGTCTCCAATCGCGTCCTCTTACCGATGATCAATGAGGCGATCTACGCGCTCTACGAAGGCGTTGCGTCACCCGAAGCGATCGACACGGTGATGAAGCTCGGCATGAACCATCCGATGGGCCCGCTCGAGCTCGCAGATCTTATCGGTCTCGACACCTGCCTTTCAATCATGCAGGTGCTGCACGAGGGGTTCGGGGACTCGAAGTACCGGCCGTGCCCGTTGCTCGCGCAGTACGTCGCTGCCGGGCGCCTCGGGCGCAAGAGCGGCTGCGGCTTCTACGAGTACAAGTGACACCTACGTGTGTCCCTCGACTTCGCTCGGGATGACAAGGCAGTGCTAACTGCTGAGCAGGAGCAGGTGCGTGACCTTGCGGCGCAGGTCGCGCAGCGCGAGATCGCTCCGCACGCCGCCGCTTGGGATCGCGAGCACACCTTTCCGCGTGAGCTCTACACAAAGCTGAACGACGCGGGCCTCATGGGGATGCTGGTGCCTGAGCGCTACGGCGGCAGCGGCGCAGGCTACGTCGCGTATGAGCTTGCGATCGAGGAGATCGCGCGTGTCGATGCGGGAACCGCAGTGACGCTCTCCGTTCACTCGATGATCTGCGCGACGATCGAGAAGCTCGGCAGCGAGGAGCAGAAGAGAGCGTGGTTACCGAGACTCGCGGCCGGCGATGAGCTCGCGGGGTTCGCGCTCACCGAGCCCGACTCCGGCTCCGACGCCGCGAGCCTTCGCGCGAGTGCGGTTCGCGACGGCGGCGGCTACCGTTTGAACGGACGCAAGCAATGGTGCTCGACGGGACGTTTTGCCGCGGTCGTGATGGCGATGTTTCGTACCGGTGGCGCAGGCGCGAAGGGTATCAGCGCGTTTCTCGTCGATCCGAAGAGTCCCGGCGTGCGCGTTGAGCGCGTGACCGAGAAGCTCGGCATTCATTCGAGTGACACGTGCGACCTGGCCTTCGAAGACGCGCGCGTCGGACGCGATGCGCTGCTTGGCGGAGAGGGTGACGGATTCCAGAGCGCGATGAGCGCACTCTACGGAGGGCGCATCGGCATCGCGGCGCAAGCAGCCGGCATCCTCGCGGCGTGCCTCGATGCGTCGGTGAAGTTTGCCACGGAGCGCTATGCGTTCGGCAAGCCGATCGGCGCTTTCGAAGGCGTTTCATTCAAGATTGCACGCATGGCAACCGACCTTGAAGCCGCGCGCCTTCTCGCGCTGCAGGCGGCCTCGCTTGCCGATGCGGGCGAGCCCTTTGCGGTCGAGGCGAGCAAGGCGAAGCTCTTCGCCTCAACGGCGGCGCGCACGCATGCTGCCGAAGCGGTGCAGATTCACGGAGGCTACGGATACACGACGGAGTTTCCGGTGGAACGCTACTACCGCGACGCAAAGATCACAGAGATCTACGAAGGCACATCGGAGATCCAACAGTTGATTATCGCTCGTTCTCTCTTGGGGAGGTTGGAATGATGAGAAGCGGTTATATCGGTTCTAGCGAAAGCCTGTCATCCCGAGCCCTTCGACTGTGCTTCGCGCGCTCAGGACAGGCTCCGGTGCGAAGCAACGAAGTCGAGGGACCGCCGCGCAAGCTTACGTCGGTCCCTCGACTCCGCGCCTTCGGCGCTTCGCTCGGGATGACAATGCCGCTAGCGCTTACCGTGACAATAGCGTTCGCACAACCTGCCGGCGAGATTCCAGGATTTGAGGGAAACGCGGGCTGGATCAACAGCGCACCGCTCACGCCCGCACAGCTGCGCGGCAAGATCGTGCTCGTCGATTTCTGGGAGTACACGTGCATCAACTGTCTGCGGACGCTGCCGTACCTGCGGACGTGGTACGCGCGCTACCACAAGTACGGTTTCGTCATCGTCGGCGTGCAGACGCCGGAGTTCGGATTCTCCGGTGAGCGGCAGAACGTCGTCGCGGCAACCAAACGTCTTGGCGTCACGTGGCCGGTTGTGCTCGATCCGTACTATGCGATCTGGAACCGCTATCGCAACGACGTCTGGCCGCACGAGTTTCTCTTCGCTCCGGACGGCAGGCTCGTTCACGATGTCGAGGGTGAAGGCGAGTACCAAGACACGGAGAGCACGATTCAGAGGCTGCTGCGCGCGCAGCGTCCGCATCTCACCCTGCCGCCGGTCATGGCGCTCCTACCGCAGGACAGCTACGACAAGCCGGGAGCCGTGTGCTATCCGCGCACGCCGGAGATCTTGCTCGAGCACGAGACGCCCTATCGCGACACCGGCGCCGGCTACCAAGACGGCTCGATCTACCTGCGCGGCGCGTGGCGTCGCACGAGTCAAGCGGAGATCTCGAACGGTGCGCGCGATTCGATGCTCCTGCGATACCACGCGATCCAAGTGATGGTCGTCATGAAGCCGGAGTACAATCTTCCGATACGCGTCGGCGTCACGCAAAACGGTAAACCGGTTGCACGTGTCGATGCCGGCTCGGACATTCGCTACGACGCGCGAGGCAACTCCTATATCGACGTGAACGCGCCGCGCTCCTACGCCGTCATCATGAACGCGCATTACTCGCCGCAGATCGACCTTCGTTTGAGTCCGGATAGCGCGGGCCTCGGTATCTACGATTTCGCGTTCGAGTCCTGCGAGGTACCCGGCAGCCGCTGAGCAAAGCGCGTCTTCGATGAACCTGATGGAGTATCAAGGGAAGGAGCTCTTCCGGCGTTGCGGCATTGCCGTGCCGCGATCGCAGCACTGCACGGGCCCCGACGAAGCTGCCGCCTTTGTCGCAGCCAATCCCGGCGAGTGGGTGGTGAAGGCGCAAGTGCTCATGGGCGGGCGCGGGAAGGCGGGCAAGATCAAGTTCGCGTCGAGTGCGGAACAGGCGCGCAGCGTCACGCGTGAGATCATGGCGACGCCGATGCCGCCGAACAGGCAAAATCCCGACGGCGAGGAGATTCACTCCGTACTCATCGAGGAGAGGCTGCCGATCGCGCACGAGGCGTACTGCGCGATCACGATCGATCGCACCCATAAGCGTCCGGTCATGATGGTGAGCGGCTTCGGCGGGATGGACATCGAGGAAGTCTCGGAGCACCATCCGGATTCGATCGCCAAACACTTCATCGATACCGCGGCCGGGTACTCACCGTTCATCGGCCGCGAGCTCGCCTTCGCATCGCAGCTCGACGTCGGATATCGCAAAGCCTTTCCCGCGCTTGCAGGCGCGCTGTACGAGCTCTTCTTTCGATACGGCGCGAAGCTCGTGGAGATCAATCCGCTCGCGCTCACAAGCGACGGCCGCGTCATCGCCTCCGACGCGAAGGTCGAGCTCGACGATGACGCGCTCTTTCGCACTCCCGAGTTCACAGAGTGGCAGAAGGCGCTACCGCTCGACGAAGACGAGACGCTCGCGGCGCAGGCGGGAGTCGGTATTCGCAACTTCCGGCGCTTCGGCGGTACAGTGGGCACGATGGCGAACGGCGCCGGTCTCGCGATGGCGACGATGGACGCGGTGACGAATGCCGGAGGCAGAATCGCAAACTTCCTTGACGTCGGCGGCGGGGCGAATGCGGAGCGCGTGCGCAACTGTTACGAGCTCGTCGTGAACCACACGAGTGCAAAGGTATTCTTCATCAACATCTTCGGCGGTATCACGCGAGGCGACGAGGTCGCGCGCGGTATCGTCACGGCGCTCGAAGAGACGCGCGCGCGCAGGGTGCCGCTCGTGATTCGCCTCACCGGAACGAACGAAGAAGAAGGCCGCGCAATTCTCGCGGCCGCCGGCATGACGCCGGTGGAGACAATGGACGAAGGCGCAACCAGAGCGGTGGAGATCGCAAAGGCATGAGTCGATCCCTCGACTTCGCTCGGGATGACAGGTCATGAGTATTTTCCTCGACCAAAACTCGAACATCATCGTTCAAGGAATCACGGGGAGCGAAGGTTCCTATCACACCGCGCGCATGCTGGCGTACGGAACGCACATCGTCGGCGGCGTCACGCCGGGCAAGGGCGGGCAGAAGAGCGAACACGGCCTTCCGGTCTTCGACACGGTGAAGGAGGCGGTCGACGTAACGGGTGCGACGCAGACCGTGATCTTCGTTCCGCCTCCCTTCGCCGCCGATGCACTCTACGAAGCGCACGAGGCGGGTATCTCGCTTGCCGTCTGCATCACAGAGGGCGTGCCCGTGCACGACGTGCTCAAAGTTGTCGGCGCGACGAGCGGCATGCGCATCATCGGTCCGAACTGCCCCGGACTCATCTCGCCGGGGAAGGCTTCGGTAGGCATCATGCCCGGCCACGTCTTCTCGCAAGGAGACGTGGGGCTGATCTCGCGCTCCGGCACGTTGACGTACGAAGTGGTCGACGGCCTGACGCGCGCGGGTCTCGGACAATCGACCTGCGTGGGTATCGGCGGCGACCCGATCATTGGAACGACGTTCGTTGATTGCCTGCGTGAGTTCAAGAACGACCCGCAGACCAAGGCGATCGTCATCTGCGGTGAGATCGGCGGGAGCGATGAAGAGGACGCCGCCGCTTGGATCGGCGAGCACCTCGCCGGAACCCCGGTTGTTGCCTTCGTCGGCGGCCAAAACGCCCCGCCGGGGAAGTCACTTGGCCACGCCGGGGCGATCGTCTCCGGCGCGTTCGGTACGGCGAAGTCGAAGATCGAGGCTTTCCGCGCCGTCGGCGTCCCCGTCGCCGAGCGGCCTTCCCAGATTCCGTCCCTGCTCGAGAAGGCTCTCGCCGCCTCCCCTTAAGGAAGGGCCACTGCTCCTTAAGCCCTCCTAAAGGAACAGGGGGGCGCCCCTAGAACGGCTCTGCCAAGACGTCGTCTGGGAGTCCGCTGAAGGCAAACGAGCCGCGGGCGGGCCCCCTTGCGGCGCAATATCACTTGACAATCAAAGATTGAGGGTTAGGTAATGCGTTCATCACGGACCCTCCGTCGCGTGGCACTAGCCGCGATTCTAACGGTGAGTTTCCTGTTCCAGGGAACATGGGCACTGGCAGCAACCACCGGTGGTCTCGCAGGCGTCGTCCACGATGACACGGGAGCGCCGATAGCCGGAGCATCGGTTACGGCGACCTCGCCATCGCAGACGGCAACCACGACGACGGACGCGCAGGGACACTTTGTGTTCCTCGTTCTCGACCCCGACACGTACACGCTGACCGTCACAAAAGACGGGTATCTGACGACGTCACTGGCGGGCAATACGGTTTTTGCCGACCAGACGCAGCAGGTCGTGCTCACGGCACCGCGTGCGATCAAGGTGATCGCGCACGTGACCGGCACGGCAGCGGGTTTGGTGAAACCCGGTGTTGCCGGTGACATCTACAACGTCACTCCGTCGGAGCAGACGGCTGCGGCCGCGCTCGGTGGCGGCGGTAATCTGAACACCGCGTACTCAGCGATTGCTGCGGTTCCCGGCCTCTACGTCGGGACAGGTGACATGGGCTGGGATCAGCCTGTGACGGTTCACGGGCAGAACCCGTACTTCACCTCGTTCGAGCTCGAGGGTATTCCGGTGAACCGCGCCTTCGACAACTATCCGAACACGACGGAAACGAATCTCGGCTTGCAAGAGCTGCAGATCTACACCGGCGGCGGTCCGTCGGATATCTCGTCGAACGGCGTTTCCGGTTTCATCAACAGCGTCATCAAGACGGGAACGTATCCGGGCTATGCAAATCTCACGCTCGGCACAGCTTCGGAGGCCTTCTGGCACGAGGCGACGCTCGAAGTGGGCGGCGCTTCACCGGATCGTAACTTCTCGTACTACGTCGGTATCAGCGGATACGATGCAGCTGACCGCTCGATCGACCAACAGAACGGCGCGGACTATGAAGCGCCGGGCGATGTCTTCCAGGCAAGTGACCCGTACTTCACGATAATCACTCCGACGGATCGCGGCGTCTGGAACGACTGCCAGGGAACGCAGGGCGGAGGATACCCCACTAACGCGTATCCTGTTACCCCCGTCGGCTGCGATGTCGCCGGTTGGGGCGATTTCGGCCAGCCGTTTCTCGAAGACCGCGAGAACATCATCAACCTGCACTTCGGCATTCCGCGTGCGGACGGTCAGCGCGACGACATTCAGGCCTTCTGGCAGAGCTCGATGGAAGAAGAGCTCTACGACGGTTCGCTGACGGCAACGGGGCCGGGCCTCAACGAAGGCCTGGATTATGTCGGATACGGTGCCATCTGCGCATTGGGCTGTGGCGTACCACCGTACATCGACTCCTATAACTACAACCTGCCGTTCGGTACGAATGTCGATCCCGGCGGCGTCCCTCTGAAGCCGACGTTCTATGGTATGCCGAGCCAACCGGCATCGGTGTATGCGGACGGTTGCGCGGATCAAGCAGACACGATGTTCTCCGGATCGTTTCCGACGGACACGTGCTCTCTTCCGACCAACGATGCAACAGAGGACACCAACTACAACGACATGGGTGCGCTGAAGCTGCAATGGACGCATCCCTTCAGCGACACGTCGTACTTGCGCGTGTACGCATACTCGCTGTACAGCGACTGGCTCATGGCCAGCCCGCTGAGCGCGGCGACGTACGAGTACTTTGCTCCCGGCGAGCTTTCCCCGGACTACGAGCTGAGCTCGCACACGGCCGGAGGATCGATCGCGTACGCGAACCAGATCAGCGACTCAGATCTCTTCTCGTTCGAAGGCAACGTCGTGACTTCGGCCACGACGCGCTGGAACAACCTTGGCGTGCTCGATTCCTATGGTGACGGCAGTGAGATCGGGCTGATCTCCGAGTCCGCCGGAAAGTACACGTGTTACGATCCGACCGGCGGCGCCTCCATGCCGTGCTACCTCGCCGGGTACAACTCCGGCGAGACCTCGGAGTACAACTACTACGTGGGCGAGCCCGCGATCACGGGCGCCGCTGCCGCGGCGGGTGCGGAATACGAGACGCTATGGAACGGGAATACCATCGGCGACTTCAACACCGTTCGGCCTCTGTTCTGGAACTGGTCGCTCCACGATCAGTGGCGTCCCAATGACAAGTGGCTCTTCGACTTCGCACTGCGTTACGACGACTTCACGGAGAACCTCGCCGACGCGGTGAATCCGCAGAACAACTTCCAAGCGCAGATCATCGACGACGACGTCTGCTGGAATCCGACGATCGGCGTCTTGACCTACCCACTGTCGCCTGGAGAGTTCCCGCCGGCTCCCATCAACTACGAGACGACCTGTCCAAGCGAGACCATCGGGACGAAGACGTACACGTTCATCCATCCTCCGTTCACCGATGCGAACGAGACCGGAAGCCAGTACACGACCTACGACTGGCAGCCGCGCTTCGCGTTCACCTACACGCAGGACCCGGACACGGTTTGGCGTTTCTCAGCAGGGCGCTACGCGGCACCCGCGCTCTCCGCCGCAGATCAATACAACTTCTTCGGCGGCGGCAGCCTGGCGAACGAAACGTGGTCCAACTTCTTGGATCAGGGTTTCTTCTCGCCGGAGCATGAGATCCCGAACATGACCTCGGCCCAGTACAACGCATCGTTGGAGCACCGCTTCCGCGGGACCAACATCAGCGTGAAGATATCGCCGTTCTACACGGCGACGTCGGACTGGCTCGAGGACAACTTCATCGGTGAGAACTACGTGACGCAGTTCCCGACGGGCCGCGCCAAGAACTACGGCGTCGAGTTCTCGCTCCAGGACGGTGACTTCAATGCCAACGGTCTGGCTGCGTTAGTCGCGTTCACGTGGACGGTATCGGAGGTCCAGTACCAGCCGCTGTTGGGTCTAAACCAGATCGAAGACCTGAACACACAGATCTCGAACTACAACTCGCTGACGAAGGCGGGCGGTGGTTCGCCCTGTTACGTAGCCGGAACGACGACTGGATCGACGACGTGCGGTGCGTCGGCACCGACCAACATCACGAACCCGTACTACAACGATCCGGAGCAGCCGCTCCTCAATCAGAACGGCTGGTATCCGCAGAGCGAAGTTGGGTACTCGTCGGCCGCTAACTACGGCTTCTGCGACTGCTACAACTCACCGTACGTTACGGCCATCGTTCTGAACTGGCGTCAAGATCGCTTTGCGGTTACGCCGTCGCTTCAGATTCTCGCCGGCGCGCCGTACGGCAACCCACTCGACGTCGATGGTGTCGACCCGCGTGACTGCGCGGCCAACCAGAACACGACGGGTATCGATACCGGAAACTACCTCTGCGATTACACGACGGCTGGTATCGGTGCGGGACCATACGGCTACCTAGCCGTTCCGGATCCTCAAACCGGCACGTTCGCATCGCCTGGTCAGTACAACAACCCCAACATGGCGATCGCGAACTTGCAGCTGAGCTACGACTTCCCGCACGTGAAGGTCACGGTGACGGCGTCGGATCTCTGGCATACCTGCTTCGGCGGGTCGTCGGAACCGTGGACAGCTGCGTATCCGCCGGGAACCGTCTATTGCGGATATTCGGCCAACGGGTTCTATAACGGTGCCGGCTGGTACAACGGCTCGAGCCCGTATGACAAGGCTGCAAACGGCGGCATAACGCCATACGCGTGGGAGGAGCAGTCGTACACTCCGAGCACCGGTAACGTCAACAACTTCTACCTCCCGCTCAACATCTATCTCCAAGCACAGATTCACATCTAAACTTGGCATAGACGCTTAGCGGAAAGGCAAGAAAAAGAAGGCCTCGGGCAACAGCCCGGGGCCTTCACTCTACCGCACATCCTTGCTGCACCGGCCGTCGCGCGTGAAGGACGTCCGTGATATACTGCACGGAAAGGAACAGCGGGTGAGCGCACAGCCTATGGAAAGCCGGATGAGCCGTTTAGAAGGGGCCTACGAGCAAGTCGATCACAGGCTTGAATCGATCGATCGTCGTTTCGATTCGATGGATCGTCGTTTCGAGAGCCTTCAGCGCGAGATGCACGAAGGGTTCAGGCTTCTCGACGGCAAGATCGATCAGCGTTTTATGTGGACGATGGCCGGCATCGCGACGTCGTGGGTGACGACGATATTGGCGATTATTTTCCGTCACTAGGTGCGCCCTGGGTACCGTTGCGAGGACTGCAACGTTGCAATCTACCCCATGACGACGCGAGCCGAGCTCACGTGGCTGAGGGAGCGCGCGCACGTTGCCCGCGAAGTAGCGCGTCACTCGGGCGGCGGCCTCGACCAGTGGATGATGGAGGGTCTCGCATTTCTCGACGAACACTCCGACCACAGCGTCATCATCATCGCGACGGAATAAAAAAGGGCCGCGGCGTATCACGCGGCCCTTTACGTCACCCGGCGGCTAGAGAGGGATTCTCAGCCTTTCACCCGGCTGAAGTGAGGAGGTTCCAAGATGGTTGACCGCACTAATGCGATCGACGGTCTGCTCGACGTTGCCATCCGCGGAGGTGTGAGAGGCCGCGATCGCCCAGAGCGTGTCACCGGAACGGACGGTAACGAAGGTCGAGCGCTCCGGCGTGGCTGCATAGAGACGAATGCTCGAGAGTGCCGGAAGGGTCACCGACAAGCTGAGGGCGGCCAGCGCAATCGCGGGCGCCAGGCTGAGCCGTCTCTCTCTATGCACGCTGTCTCCTTTCCGCTATCTTGGGGCAAACGCCTGTTCGTCCACTAGATTTTAGCATGCCCCTTCCGATCCCTGTCAAGTGATTCCAGGCGCCTTCGTACCCTTGTTCGCACGAACGTACGTTTGCCTCGGGGCGACATTTGTGCTATGGTGGGGGGCATGACCGAGAAGCCCGCAACCGAGCGGCAGCAGCGGATCCTCGACGTCATCCGCCAGTTCACGGCGAAGCAGGGATACCCGCCGTCGGTCCGCGAGATCGGCGAGCGCGTCGGCCTCTCCTCCTCCTCCACGATTCACGCGCACCTCAAAGCCCTCGAGAAACGGGGGCTCATATCGCGCGACCCCACGAAGCCGCGTGCCCTGCGCTCCCCGGGCTCCCAGGCGTTGGCAGAGGCGCTCGTGATGCCGATCGTCGGAAAGGTTGCTGCGGGCACACCCATCACCGCGCAGGAGAATCTCGAGGGCGAGTTCGTGCTCTCAGGCGACTTCGTGCCCCGAGCCTCCGAGGCGTTCATGCTGCGCGTCCAGGGAGACTCGATGGTCGACGCCGCGATTCTCGACGGCGACCTCATCATGGTGCGCCCGCAGAAGAGCGCGCGAAACGGAGAGATCGTGGTTGCGATGCTCGATGGCGAGGCGACGGTGAAGCGCTTCTTCAAGGAGCATGGGCGGATTCGGCTCCAGCCGGAGAATCGCGCAATGGAGCCAATCTACGCGAGCGATGTCGAGATTGTCGGTCGCGTGGAAGCCGTCGTTCGCAGGCTCTAGCCTAGCACCGGCGCTCGCGCGCATCGCCGACGCGCCATTTCTCCTCGCCGTTCGCGACGCGTTTCCTTGGGGCTTCGGCGGGCTTCTGATCTCGCTCGCGGTGATGTGGCTTTTGCTCCACCGCGTTTCGCTCGCGCTCTTGCCCTCCTTCGGCATCATGGCGATCGTGCTCGCGATTGCGCTGCCGATCACGCTCGCGCGCCGCACCGGCTATGCACTCGCGCTGCTCCTTCCCGCCTGCGTCATCGCCTTCGCGTTCGTCCTTCCTAGAACTCCCCAGGTGAATCTTCTTGAGTACTTGCAGGCACTGGGGCCGACGGGAATATTTCTGGCAATCCTGGCTGCGGCTGTTGTTGCCGCGAGCATCGCGGCAGGGCGTTTCGTCGGTCCCTCGAGGCCGCTCGCTTCGCTCGCTGCGCTCGCGATGGCAATCGGCGGCCTGGCGATTCTTGTGTTTGCATTGCACGTTGACGTTTCGCATGAAATTGCGCTCGCGCTCGGGCCGATGGCAAGGCTCGGTGACTCCTACACCGCGCTCATCCTCATCGTTGCGGCACAGATGCTGTTGTGGCTATGCGGCGTGCACGGCTCGGCGATGCTCTCCGCGGTTCTGACGCCGGTCTATCTCACGATGCAGATGGAGAACACCGCAGCGTTCGCAGTGCACATGCCCCTGCCGCACGTCGTCGTGAGCTCGCTCTTTCTCTTCGTCTTTCCGGGTGGTTCGGGCGCGACGCTGTCCCTCACACTGCTGCTTGCGATCTCGCGCATCGGGCGGCTGCGCCGGATCGGACGCATCGCGCTCCTGCCCGCGCTCGCGAACACGAACGAGCCCCTGCTCTTCGGACTTCCCGTCGTGCTCAATCCGTTCTTCGCCGTGCCCTTCTTTCTCGCGCCGCTCGTCGTTGCAAGCGTAAGCTACGCAGCGATCGCGCTCGGCTTGGTTGCGCGCCCGGCGTTCTACGTCCCCCCATTCGTCCCGGCGCCGATCTCGACGTATCTTGCGACTCTCGATCCACGCGCGCTGCTGCTCCTGCTCGTGAATCTCGCGATCGCGACGCTCATCTACTTGCCGTTTGTACGCGCCTACGAGCGCCGGCTCGCGTGAACGCGGAGCTCCTCTGCGAACGCTTCGAGATCGGAGGACGCGTTCGCGACGCGGCGTTACGCGCGCATGCGCGTGTCGCTGAGTTTCGCTATCCCGCCCAAGAGGTCGTCGCAGCAAACGTGCTGCAGGCCTTTCTGGATGAACGCATCGACGAATCCGCGCTCGCCGGTACCTCAGGGTACGGGTACGACGACGCGGCGCGCGCGCATTACGAGTCGCTCATTGCACGGATCTTCGGCGCCCAGCGCGCGCTCGCGCGCCTCTCGATCGTCAGCGGTACGCACGCGATCGTCGCAGCGCTCGCGGGCTGCGTTCCGCCGGGCAAGGTGCTGCTCTCGATCACGGGCGCGCCCTACGACACACTGCGCAACGCAATCGTCGATGCGCCGGGCTCGCTCGTTTCGCAAGGAGTGCGCTATCGCGAGATTCCTCTGACGCGGGACGGCGTCGATCTCGCAGCCGTGCGCGAAGTACTTCGCGCGAGCGAGGTCGCCGCGGTGTTCATCCAGCGCTCGCGCGGCTATGCGCCGCGCCCATCGCTGCGCGTCGATGCCTGCGCCGCGGCGACGGCAGTGGTCAAGAGCGTCTCGCCGCAGACGCTCGTGCTCGTCGACAACTGCTACGGCGAGCTCGTGGAAGCGCGCGAGCCGACGCACGACGGCGCCGATCTCGTCATAGGCTCGCTCATCAAGAATCTCGGCGGTTCGCTTGCGCCGGGCGGTGGATACGTCGCCGGGCGCGCGGATCTCGTCGAGAGTGTCGCGACACGTCTCTATGCTCCCGGCCTGCGTGACCGGCTTGGTCCGAGCCTCGGCTTCGGCAGGACCTTGGTGCAGGGGCTCTTCCAGGCACCGCTGGTCGTCGGGCAGTGCCTGCGCGCGCTCGACTTTGCAGCCGCCCTCTTCGAGGAGCTCGGCTTCGCGGTCGATCCGGCTCCCGGTAGCACTCGCAGCGACATCGTGCAGGCGATCCGCCTGGGTAGTCGTGAGCTGCTCCTGCGATTCGCGCAAGGCGTGCAATCGGCGATGCCGCTCAACGCGCGGTTTCGTCCCGAGCCCGGAACGGTGCCCGGATACACAGTTCCGGTTGTCATGTCGAGCGGCGCATTCGTCGGCGGCGCGACGATTGAACTCTCCTGCGATGCGCCTCTGCGCCCGCCGTACGAGGTCTATCTACAAGGCGGTGTCAGCACCGTGCACGGGATGCTCGGCGCGCTCTTTGCTGCGAAGGCGGTGACAGAAGATCGTTCGTAAAGGTCCGTAGCTGCCAAACGAGAAGCATTGCGCGCAGTGGCAAACGAGGGAAGCCCAAGCCGTCGTCGCTTCCGAAGGGCCGCCGTCGACTTTTCGACAACGGTCATCCTCCCGGGGCAGGAACTGGTGCTCACTGGCCAGGCGCTCGACCTATCCTCCGGCGGTATGCGCGTTGCGACGGGCGGCGATTTACCGGCCGGCCAATCGATCGTACTGCGCTTTACGTTACCGGGTGCGGAACGCGAAGTCGTCGTGCGCGGGCGTATCGTTCTCTCGTTTTTCGATGCTGCGGCGAAGCGATACGCGCATGGTGTCGCCTTCACGCAGATCGCGCCTGACGACCGAAAGCTCATAGAGAAGACGCTCGAGACAAAGAACCCCGTCGCCTAGGCGCGGGGAGCGGCCAACGTTTACGATTGGTTTCCTAAGAAACCGTAAAAGAAGTACTTGTTGCCGTCCGACGTACCGATGACAATGCGCCGCTCCTCGATCTCGGCCGACGTGATCGTCTTGCCGACGAGCGTGTCGAGAATCGTCTGCGCCTGAAGGAACTCCGCCTCGCGAAGGGCGTCGGGTTCGACCTCGATGAGGTTCAGCAGTTCCTCGATGCGGTCGTTCATAGTCACCCTCTTCAATATCGACCATTCTCCCCGGAAACGTTAGGTGTGCCTCGCCGGCGGCCGAAGCCCCCTGCTCTCGGGATGACAAGGCCAACCCATTCAAGAAGCCAACCAGGCCATGTATCTCCTGGAGGTTCTGAGCGGCCCCCTCGACGGAAAGACGTGGGCCTTCGAGCAGGAGATTACGATCGGACGCGATGCCGGCGTCGCCGACGCCTGCATACCCCTCGACCGCTATGTCTCGCGTAAGCACGCACAGCTCCACGTGGAGGGAGAACGGCTGGTCCTCACCGACCTGAAGAGCCGTAATGGGACGAAGCTCGATGGAAAGATTCTCAACCACGATGCTCGACTGGAGATCGGCACGCCCTTTGTGGTGGGGCGCACCGTGCTGCGCGTCACACGCACCTAGTCACCGATCCGGCCGCTGCACGGCGCGCCGCGGCGTCGCTGCGCAAACCGCTCGCTTTCGTTCCTACGATGGGTGCGCTGCACGCAGGGCATCTCGCACTCATCGCACGTGCGCGAGAGCACGGCTCCGTGGCAGCATCGGTTTTCGTCAATCCTCTGCAGTTTGGTTCTGGTGAAGACTTTGAGCGGTATCCTCGTGACCTCGAACGCGACCGAGAGCGATTGCAAGACGCGGGCGTCGAGTTACTCTTTGCGCCGGAGGTGTCCGCAATGTATCCGGAGGATTTCTCGACGTTCGTCGATGTCGGTGCGATCGGCGAGTCATTCGAAGGTGCAGCTCGGCCTGGACACTTCCGCGGCGTCGCGACGGTCGTCGTGAAGCTCCTGCACGTGATCGAACCGGCGGTGCTCTGCCTCGGTCAAAAGGATGCGCAGCAGAGCGCCGTTCTCAAGCGTGCCGTGCGCGATCTGAGCCTGCCGGTCGAGATTCGTCTCGTTGAGACCGTGCGCGAGAGCGACGGCCTCGCACTCTCCAGCCGCAACGCCTATCTCGACGCGGGTGAGCGCGCGGCGGCCCCGACGCTCTACCGCTCGTTGCTCGCGCTCCGCGCCGCGCTCGATCGCGGCGCGGCGAAGAGCGAGGCCGTCGAAGAGGCGCGCTCGGTGCTCGCACCATCGGCGACGCTCGATTACTACGACGTCGTCGACGTCGAGACGTTCGAGCCCCTCGAGCGCCCGCGTCCGCCTGCCTTTATCATCGGGGCGGCACGCTTCGGGAGGACGCGACTCATCGACAACCTTTGGGTGCGTCCGTGAAGGGCGCGCGCATTCTTCTCGGGGTAGGAGGGGGGATCGCGGCGTATAAGGCCGCGGCACTCACCTCGACACTCGTGCAGCGCGGCGCAGTCGTCGACGTCATCCTCACCGCCGAGGCTGAGCGCTTCATCTCGCCGCTGACGTTCTCGTCGCTCACGGCGCGGCCCGTCTATACTTCACTGTGGGACGCGCCCGAACGCATCCCACACATTCGCCTCGTCCGCGAAGCGCAAGTCGCGCTCGTCGTGCCGGCGACGGCGAATCTCGTTGCGAAGCTCGCTCTCGGCCTCGCCGACGATTTGCTCACGACGGCGTTGCTCGCCGCTCGCATCCCCCTCGTTGTAGCACCCGCGATGAACGAGGCGATGTACGAGAACGCCGCGACGCAAGAGCATCTCGCGACGTTACGCGCGCGCGGATTCGCGATCGTCGATCCAGAGCGCGGGTACCTTGCAGAGGGCGAGAGCGGCATTGGCCGTTTGGCGCCGGAGGAACGATTGATCGCCGCGGTCGAGCGCGCGTTGACGCCGCAGACGCTCGCGGGCACTCGCGTTGCGATCACCGCCGGTCCGACGCGCGAGGCCTTCGATCCGGTGCGTTTCGTGAGCAACGCCTCGACCGGCGCAACCGGGGTCGCGCTCGCGCGCGAGGCGGCAAAGCGTGGTGCCGCGGTAACGCTCATTCTGGGGCCGACGCTGCTCGCGCCGCCTTCTGGCGTTTCGACGGTGCACGTAGCGACCGCACAAGAGATGCATGATGCGGTCCTCGCGAACGCCGCCGGTGCCGACATCGTAATAGCGAGTGCGGCCGTTGTCGATTGGCGTCCGGGAACCCCTTCGCCGCAAAAGCAGAAGAAGGGTGAGCGGAGCATCGACGTTCGCTTGGAGGCGACGCCGGACGTTTTGGCCGAGCTCGCGGCGCGCAAAGGGAAGGGCTTTGTCGTCGGTTTCGCTGCAGAGACGGACGATCACGAGCGCAGCGCACGCGAGAAGATGCAGCGCAAGCACCTCGACGCAATCGCCGTGAACGACGTACGCGACGGACGCGGCTTCGGCACGGGGGAGAACGCACTCGTTCTTCTTTGGGGCGAGAGCGGGCGGAAAGACCTCGGCGTCGCCTCGAAGGAGACGCTCGCGGCGCGGCTCCTTGACGCCATCGAGGAGCTTCGAAAGTAAATGCTCCTCACCATCGACGTCGGTAACACGGAGATGAAAGTCGGCTGCTTTACGGGCGAACGCCTGAGCAGCACGTGGCGGCTCACCACCGACCAGCACCGTACACCGGACGAGTGCGGCATGCTGTTGACGCAGCTGCTGCGCGACGACGCTGTCCCCCTCGGTGAGATTGACGCGGTCGTCATAGCGAGCGTCGTACCGAGGCTCGACGCTGCACTCGCCGTCGCCTGCGAACGCAGCTTCGGCGTCGAGCCGGTCTTCCTCGAGCCGCACCGTCAGACGCTGATGAACGTGCGGACCGAGAGACCACAAGAGGTAGGCGCGGACCTCGTCGCGATGGCTATCGGCGGGCGCGCGAAGTATGGTGCGCCGCTCGTCATCGTGAGCTACGGAACGGCGACGGTCTTTATGGCGATCTCGCCGTCGGGCGAGTACAGCGGCGTCGCGATCGCGCCCGGCATTCAAATCTCGATCGACGCATTGGTCGCCCGCACGGCGAAGATCCCTCAGATCGCGCTAGAAACGCCAAAAACCGCTCTGGGCAAGAACACCGTCGAGGCCTTGCAGGCCGGCTTCATTTATGGCTTCGTCGGGCAGAGCGAGGCGCTCATCAAGAGGATGCGTCTCGAGATGGGTGTCGAGGCGCGCGTCATCGCGACCGGCGGCCTCGCTGAGATCATCGCGCCCAACTGCGCGCTCATAGAGTGCGTCGAACCATACCTCAGCCTGGAGGGGCTGCGCCTCTTCCACGCCTCGCTCTAAGCTAAAAAAGGACGCTAAAAAGCCGACGGCCCGGCACAGGGCCTCATTTTCGGCATAGCGAAGCGGCCGAGAGCTACTTTGCTATCTTTCAGGAGGAACCGTCAATGAGGCTCTCGCGGGGAACCGTTACTTTCGCCGTGCTCGCTCTGTCGCTGCTCGGCCTTGCAGCCTGCACGTCGAGCGGCACCGCGCCGAATCCACCGGTACCGAGCGCGGTTCGAGCTACGACTATCGCCTTTTCGAACGGCGGACCCGCTCCAAGCGACGAGATCGTCACCGTTCCGGCGACTGCGAGCGGCGCCACGGCGGCTACGACGGAGCTTGCAGGAACGACAACGACCTTGAGCGATCCCATCGGACTTTCGTTCGATGCTTCCGAGGATCTTTGGGTCGCGAACTATGTCGGGCACGGCGTTCTCGAATTTGCGAAAGGGGCAACCGGAGACGTCGCGCCGATCACGACGATCTCAGGCGGAAGCACGACGCTGAGTCTTCCTTGCGGACTCACGGACGTGTCAGGGGACGTTTACGTCGCCGACTATTCCGACGCAGTCGACGTGTGGGATAATCCCAGCGGGACCGTGACGAGCGCGCCGAACGTTCGGATCACGAGTGCTTCTCTGCTCAACCCCTGCGGCATCGCGGTGGACGCGAAGGGTAACATCTGGGTTTCAAACTACGGCAGCACGACGGTCGTTGAGTTCTCCTCGGGTGCGAGCGGGAGCTCAACGCCGACGAACACGTTGAGTGGTTTTCTCGCACCCGTCGGCATGGCGTTTGACAGCGGCGGCGATCTATGGGTGGCGGACTCGGGCGGAAACGACGTCCTCGAGTTTGCGAAGGGCGCAACAACCGGTGCTTCGCCGATCGACACCATCACAGGCGTCACAGACGTAACCGGCGTTGCCGTTGATGCGAAGGGCTACATCTACGCAGTGGAGGAGGCGGGTACGGTTCTGGTTTTTGCGCCCGGCGCGAGCGGCGCCGCGACGCCGGTGCAGACGATCACCGTTTCCTCGATGGCCAACGGCTGGGGCATCGCAGTTCACTAGACAGGCTGCGCCGGGGCGGTATACTCGCTTAGGTGAGCCGTACCGTCCCCGCCTTGCGTATCGGTCCGATCGACATCTGGCCGCCGATCGTGCTCGCCCCGATGTCGGGGGTGACGAACCGCACGATGCGCGCGCTGTACAAACCGTTCGGGCTCGGCCTTACCGTCACTGAGTTCGTTTCTTCGAACGCGCTGAAGTACGGCAGCAAGCGCACGATGGAGATGATCGATCAGCACGGGCTCGAGAGGCCGGTCTCGACGCAGCTCTGGGGCGACGATCCGCAGACCATGGCGAACGCCGCGAAGCTCGTCCGAGAGTGCGGCGCCGACATCGTCGATATCAACTTCGGCTGCCCGGCACCGAAGGTGACGAAGACGAACGGCGGCTCGGCCTGTTTGCGCGATGTCGATCGCTGCGAGGCGATCATGCGCGCCGTCGTCGATGCCGTCGATTGTCCGGTGACGATGAAGATGCGCCTGGGATGGAGCGAGGAGAGGCTCGTCTATGTCGAGGTTGCTCGGCGTGCTCAAGCTGTAGGGGTGCGGGCGCTCACGCTCCACGCGCGCACCGCGAAGCAGTTCTACAAAGGCGAGGCCGACTGGGAGCACATCGCACGGCTGAAGCGCGCCGTCGACATTCCCGTCATCGGAAACGGCGATCTCGACGACGCGCAGCTCGCGATGGAGCGCATGCGCTCGAGCGGCGTCGACGCGATCATGCTCGGGCGCGCGACGCTCGGCAACCCGTGGCTCAT
>JASHOG010000033.1 GCA_030041225.1 Vulcanimicrobiota bacterium
TCGCAGATGATGCGAGCGACCTCGCGGCATTCATCGACGTCGAAGCCTCGTGATGTGATTGCCGGTGTGCCGATGCGGACGCCGCTCGCAATCATCGGCTTCTGCTGGTCGTACGGGATCGCGTTCTTGTTGACCGTGATGCCGATCTCGTCGAGATAGGCCTCGACGGCTTTACCGGTGAGGCCCTTCACGGAGACGTCGACGAGCATGAGGTGCGTGTCGGTGCCGCCGCCGACGAGGCGGTAGCCCGCGCGTAGAAACTCCTGCGCCATCGCCCTCGCGTTGTCGAGTACTTGCTGCTGATAACGCTTGAACTCGGGCGCGAGCGCCTCGCCGAACCCGACGGCTTTCGCCGCAATCATGTTCATGAGCGGGCCGCCTTGGATTCCCGGAAAGACGCTCTTATCGATCGCTTGCGCCCACTTCTCAGTGCACAGAATAAATCCGCCGCGGGGGCCGCGCAGCGTCTTGTGCGTCGTCGAGGTGACGAAATCTGCAAACGGAATCGGGGATGGGTGCAAGCCGACGGCGACGAGGCCCGCGATATGCGCCATGTCGACGAGCAGCGTCGCACCGATCTCGTCGGCGATCTCGCGAAACGGCAGGAAGTCGAGCGTGCGCGGATAGGCGCTCGCACCGGCGATGATCATCTTCGGCTTGTGCTCTCGGGCGAGCGAGCGTACCTCGTCGAAATCGACGAGCTCGGTGTCGCGGCGAACGCCGTAGGCAAGCGCGTTGTAGAGCTTGCCCGAGAAGCTGACCTTCGTGCCGTGTGTGAGATGCCCACCGTGCGCGAGCGACATGCCGAGCACCACATCCTCGGGTTGCAAATGCGCCATGAAGACGGCCATGTTTGCCTGAGCGCCGGCATGCGGCTGTACGTTCGCGTGATCGGCGCCGAACAGGCGCTTCAGCCGGTCGAGTGCGAGGCGCTCGGCAATGTCGACGTACTCGCAGCCGCCGTAGTACCGTTTTCCAGGATAGCCCTCGGCGTACTTGTTGGTCATCACGCAGGCCATCGCTTCACGGACCGCGGGGCTCGCGTAGTTCTCCGATGCGATGAGCTCGAGATTCTCACGCTGCCGCCGCTCCTCGCCCGCGATCGCTGCGTAGACGTCGGGATCCTGTGCCTCGATGCGACTGCTCGCGAGAACGTCCATCAGAGAAGTTCCTTCGGCGTGCGGGCATCGCTTACCGCTCCCGCTTCGATCGCCCTCAACGTTCTTTCGCGTTGAGCGTCAGTGAAGTCAAAAAGCTGCGCAATGCGATGCGCGTGCCGCCCGCCGTCGAACGGTGCCTCGAAGAAGACGCGCAGACATCGCTCGATCATCTCCCAACCGCTGAGCCGCTCGGAGAGCGCAAGCACGTTCGCGTCGTTGTGGCGGCGCGCCAGCTCCGCCGAGTACGGCTCGTCAACGGGCGCACAGCGGATGCCGGGAACTTTGTTCGCCGCCATCGCGATGCCGAGCGACGAGCCGCAGACGACGACGCCGCGCTCCGCCAAGCCGCTCGCCACCGCCTCGCCGACCGCGTATCCGTACTGCGGATAATCGACGGGCGTCTCGTCGTGCGTTCCATAATCGAGAATCGTGTGGCCTTCATCACGCAGCAGCTGTGCGATACGGTCTTTGTATTGGAAGCCGGCGTGATCGGCACCAACGGCAATTTTCATGGGCAAGGGCTCCCCAGTGCGCAGTCGAAGCTCGAAGATCGATGAAGCTGGCATGCGCAAGCGGCGTTTTCGACCGCGCCTTCCGGCGGGGCGATCTGACGCAACTCGAGTTCATCGACGCCTGCGCCCGAGAGCTCGCCTGTGACGGCGTCGTTCTCGACGTGCGCCACTTTCCGCGAGTCGACGTGGAGTACCTCGCGCAATTGAAGAAGATGGCAACCGACCTCGGCCTCGCGATCGCCGCCTACCTCGACGATACGTTCTTCCTTGCCGAGAGCGAGGGAATGGCGGCTGCAATCGATCGCGCGCTGCGCCTTGGTGCGCTGCTCGTCGCAGCACCGCTCGCACAGCAGACGGCAATGGCGTGGAGCGAGCAGCTCGCACGCATCGGCATGGCAACCTCCCTCGCAAAGAGTGCAAACGTCACGCTCGCGGTGCGCAACGCACCGGGATCGTTCGCGGCGACGGGATACGATTGCAAACGCGTGACGAAAGAGGGCGACTCAGCATGGTTGCGCCTTGGTCTCGAGCCCGCACTCTTCGACGCAGCGACCGAGCCCGCAGTGCTGGCCGATAGGACCGTTATGTTATGGTGTGACGCGGCGCATTCGCACGAAGACGATCGGATCGACGCGTTCACCGGTTTCCGCGGTTTTCTCGTGCTCGACCGACGCGATGGGGACGCGACGCTCGAATCGATGCGCGCCGCGTTGCTCGACCGCGCCAGCGTCTGCCGTGCGGGACATATCGAACCTGCTCTCGCAGGTGGGTGCGGCCCGGGCGCCGGGTGATAAGCGTTACGCTTTCACGCCGTCGTATCCGGAGCTGATGCTCCCTAGGGTGACTCTGTAGGTTCGGCCACCAGGCACGGTGCGCGCGGGGCGCAGTCGAGCACTTTCCAGCGTACCACCGCCGTCAAGACTTGACAGGCTGCCCGGCCGCCCGCCTCTAGGCGTACGCCGCGAACGCGTGATGGAGGGATGCTATGCTCATAGTACCCCGTTGCGCCGAACGCGATTACGAAATCGCCAAGACCTATCTCAGCCGCGATCCCGTCGAACGCGCGCTCTTCAGTCGTCTCGAGCACTCGCGCGAACGGACGTTCCGGCTCACGCTCAACGACCATCATAACGATTCGTTCGATCCCCTGAGCGATACGATCGCCTGGGATCCGCACAGCGCACTGCGTACGACGAGCGGCGGCAGACAATCTCCGGCGCTCGGTTTAGGACACGAGGTCGATCACGCTGTCGAGTCCCCCCGCCGAGAGGCGTTGCTTAGCGACCGCGTCAGCCGTCGTTACGACACACAGGAGGAGCGCCGCGTCATCACTGGCTCGGAGCGTCATGCGGCACAGACGCTGGGAGAGGGCGTACGCGACGATCACGACGGGCGCTGCTACCACGTCGCCTCACCGATCCTGCGCTAACGCGTTCGCCGCAGGTTGAAGGTGCCGGGCGCGTGGCGAGGGGAACGAAAGCTTCATGCGCCGTGTCGCACTCGCCACGCTCTGCTGCTGCGTGCTTGCTGCATGCACGCGCGCGGGCGCGCCCAGCGGTCACGGTAATCCCTGGACGATTCCGGGTGTGCTACGCATCGGTGAGAAGGAAGAGCCGGACAGCCTCAACCCGATGTTCGGCCACACCCTTGCGACCGACCAAATCGCTGACTTGCTCTTCTCCTCTATCTTGGGCCTCGACGCGAACGGTAACGTTGTCCCCGATCTCGCAACAGCGGTACCGACGTTGCAGAACGGCGGCATCAGCCGCGACGGCAAGACGATCACCGTGCATTTGCGTCACGGACTGCGATGGTCGGATGGTGCGCCGCTCACATCCGCTGATTGGATGTTCACGTATCACGCGGTGCTGAACACCGCCAATAACACGAAGATGACGTACGGCTGGGACAGGATCGCCTCCGCGAGCGCTCCCGATCCGTACACGATCATCATCCATCTGAAAGAGCCCAGCGTCGCCGCTTTCGACATCCTAGAGGTCGGGGGCAGTGCCTATCCGCCGCTTCCCGCGCACGTGCTCGCAAAGCTCCCGAACATCAATCGTGCGCCGTTCAACAGCATGCCGGTCTCGAGCGGGCCGTACGTCCTCAAAGAGTGGAACCACGAGATGTCGCTCGTCTTCGTTCCGAATCCGTATTACTTCCGCGGCCCACCGCACGTGAAAGAGATCATCTGGAAGATCATCCCGGATCCAAGTACGCTCTTGACGCAGCTGCGCACCCATGAGATCGACATCTATCCGAGCGTCGACACCGACGAGATTCCCTATCTCAATGAGGTTTCCGGGATCCGCGTCGTCAGGCGGCTTGTCGCGAACTGGCGCCACCTCGCCTTCAACATGAGCAAGCCCCAGCTCTCCGACGCGCGCGTGCGGCAAGCCGTTGCCGAGGGCGTCGATTGGCGGTACATCACCGACACCGTTTACCACGGCTACGGCGAGCCGGCGGTTTCCGATGTCTTTCCGGAGTCCTGGGCCGCGCCCACGCTGCCGCCGTACCACTACGATCCGGCGGATGCGCGCAGATTGCTTGCCGCAGCCGGCTGGCATGTAGGCAGCGACGGTGTTCTGCATAAGGGCAACCTGTCGATGCACCTGACCATCTCTTCGACGACGAGCGATCCCGATAACGAGCACGCTGAGCTCGTCGTTCAATCGCTGTTGCGCCCGCTTGGCTTCGACCTCGAGATCCGCAACTATCCGGCCAACGTGCTCTTTGCGCAGAGTGGTCCGATCTATAGCGGAAGGTACGACCTGGAATGGTCGGTCGCGACGAATGGCCCCGATCCTGATGATTCAGGGGACTGGAACTCACGCTTCATTCCACCGAACGGCGCAGACACGTCGTGGCTGCGCGATCCGGTCGTCGACGAGACGAGCGATGCTGCCTCGCGTACGTTCGACGAGCGCACCCGCAAGGCGCTCTATCAGCGCGAAGAGGCTCGCATCCGCGAGCTCAACCCGGCGATCTTCGTCTATTGGGAGATGGGGTACGTCGCCATGAACACCGACGTCAAGAACTACATTCCGGCCGCGTTCATCGCCGACGAATGGAACGCGTGGCAATGGCAGATCTGACCCTTGCGGCGATCGAGCGACGCGTCGTTGCGTGTAGGCGTTGTCCCGAGTTGCGCGCGTACTGCGCCGGGGTAGCGCGCGAGAAACGCCGCGCGTTCGCCGAGCAGACGTATTGGGGGAAGCCGGTTCCCGCCTTTGGCGATGAGCGAGCGCGCGTGATGATCGTCGGCCTCGCGCCCGGAGCGCACGGAAGCAATCGTACCGGTCGCCCGTTTACAGGTGACGCGTCGGGTGACTTTCTCTATCCGGCGCTCCATCGAGCGGGCTTCGCGACGAAAGCACGGGCGACGCATCGCGGCGACGGTGTCCGCCTGCGGGGCGCGTTCATCACCGCCGCCGTTCGTTGCGCACCGCCGAAGAACAAGCCGACGACGCAGGAGCTGCGCCGCTGCTTTTCCCATCTGCTCGCCGAGTTCGACGCGCTCCCGCGCGTGCGTGCGATCGTCGCACTCGGCTCCATAGGTTTCAACGCGTCACTGAAGATGCTGCGCGAGCGGAGCTTCGTGCTCGAACCTGACAGGCCGCGCTTCGCGCACGGCTCCGCGGCGATTGCCCGCAACGGAGCACGCGAAATTCACATCATCGCGTCGTATCATCCCAGCCGCCAGAATACGAACACCGGCAAGTTGACAGTGCGAATGTTCGACGCGATCTTCAGCCGCGCACGAGCACTCCTACGCTGACGACGGACGCGCTGCGTCGAAGAACTCCTCCACCATCGGGACCAGCCACGCGGTCCGTGCCGAACTGCGTCACCGTTCTTTTTTCTTCGGCACCGAGAGGTGCAACTCGCGCAGTTGCTTCTCGGAGGCGGGTGACGGCGCGTCCATCATGAGGTCGCGCGCCGTCTGCGTCTTCGGGAACGCGATGACCTCGTGGAGGTTCTCCTCGCCACACGCAATCATCGCGATGCGGTCGATGCCCAGCGCCATTCCGCCGTGCGGCGGTGCTCCGTAGTCGAGTGCGCGAACGAAGAACCCGAACTGCTCTTCGACCTGCTCGCGTGACATGCCGAGCATCTCGAAGATGCGACGCTGCAGCTCCGGCTTGTGAATGCGAATCGAGCCCGAACCGAGCTCGTAGCCGTTGAGCACCATGTCGTAATGCTGAGCGCGCATCCGAAGCGGATCGCGCTCGATGAGGTCCCATTCCCCTTCGGCAGGCGCCGTGAACGGATGGTGCGCCGGCGTCGGCTTTCCCGTCTCTTCGTCGATTTCGAGATACGGAAAATCCGTGACCCAGCAGAAGGCGAATGCGTCGTTGCGGCGCAAGCCGCAGCGACGACCAACCTCGCTGCGCATCTTGCCGGCGACGGCAAATGCCGCGTCACGTTCGTCGGCGAAGAGCAGCAGCGCATCGCCCCGCTCTGCGCCGAGGCGCTGTGCAATCGACTTCGCGTGCTCTTCGCCGACGAAGCGCTGCGCCGAGGACTTCGCACCGTCGGAGCCGAGCGCGACCCACACCATGCCCTTTGCGCCGAGGTGCTTCGCCTCGTCGACGAGCGCATCGAACTCGCGGCGCGAGAGCGCCGCCCCACCGGGATACCGCACCGCAACGACCTCTCCGCCGCCGGAGAGTGCGGATGCGAAAACGGCGAACTCGGTCGACGCAAAGAGGTCACCGACCCGCGCGAGCTCGAGGCCGAAGCGCAGGTCAGGCTTGTCGGTGCCGTAGCGCTCCATTGCGTATGCAAAGCCCATGCGCGGGAACGGCGCGAGCTCGACGCCGAGCACGCGCTTCCAGACGAAGTGCATACACGACTCCATCACCTCGAGCACCTCTTCTTGCGAAGAGAAGCTCATCTCGACGTCGAGCTGCGTGAACTCGGGCTGACGATCGGAGCGTAGATCCTCGTCGCGCATGCAACGCGCAATCTGCATGTAGCGCCCGAAGCCCGCAATCATGCAGATCTGCTTGAGTAACTGCGGCGATTGCGGCAGCGCATAGAACGTTCCCGGATAGAGCCGGCTCGGCACGAGGTAGTCACGAGCGCCCTCGGGCGTTCCTTTGATAAGCATCGGCGTTTCGATCTCGATGAACTCATGCTCGTCGAAGAAGTCGCGCATCGCTTTGATGATCCGGTGGCGAATCGTCAGGTTACGCTGCATCCGCGGTCGGCGCAAGTCGAGGTAGCGATACTCCAAGCGAAGACTTTCCTCGGGATTCTCGTCGAGGTTCACTTGGAACGGCGGTACCTGGGAGCGGTTGAGGATTTCGAGTTCGTCGACGGCCACCTCCACCGCCCCGGTCGCGAGCTTTGCGTTTTCGGTTCCCTCAGGGCGCTTGCGCACGCGGCCGCGTACGCGAAGCACGTCCTCATTGCGCAAGTGCTCTGCGTCGCCGAACGCCGTATGCTGCGGATCGAAGACGATCTGGGTGATGCCGTCGCGGTCACGCAGGTCGATGAAGATCAACCCGCCATGGTCGCGTCGCCGATGCACCCACCCGCAGAGCTCCGCACGCGCGCCATCGTCGGAGGCGCGCAGCGCGCCGCACGATCGTCGTTTCATCGCATGGCCTCCTTGATGCCGCCGACGTAGTAGTACTGCTCGATCAAGCGTTGCGCAAAGCGGCTGTGAGACGAGCGCGCGTCAAAGTAGCCGAGGACGGGCGGTAGCCTCGTCAAGAGCGAATGCACGCCGCGCGAGAGCGGCGTCAGGCCCAGATTCAGCATCACCGCGAGGTCGTGGTGCTTGCGGTAGAAGCGCACGGCGGAGTGCCCCGCGAGGCGCATCTTCTCGCGCTGATCCTCGTGTGAGACGTCTTGCCAGTGGTAGTTCACGGCGCGAGGCTCATAGAGAATCTCGATGCCGGCGCTCTGCAAACGATAGCCGAGCTCCAAGTCCTCGTGACCGTAGCCGGTGAATGACTCGTCGAAGCCGCCGACGCGCAGCAGATCCTCGCGTCGCGCGGAAGCGTTCCCCGTGAGAAAGTAGAGCCAGGAGAGACGCTTGCGACCCGGCGGATGCAGCGAGGCGCGCCGGTCGGGATGCGCGCGCAACTCGACGTACTCGTTGTAGCTGCGCACCTGCACTTCCCAGCCGACGACCGCGATGCCGCTTCGCTCGCGGTGACGCTCAACGTGCTGCCGGATCAAGTCCTCCGACGCGAGGATGTCTGCATCGTTGAAGAGCACGATCTCGCCTCGAGCCGCTGCGATGCCGGCGTTTCTCGCCATCGCGCGGCCGGTGTACGGACCGGGAAGGTGCCGCAGATGTGCGTGTTGTGCACACAGCGCGGCGACGTACTCGGCGGTTCCGTCCGTCGAGTTCGAATCGCAGAGCAGCAGCTCGTAACGATCGCCCGACAGATCCTGCGCCAACAGCGACGGCAGAACGAAGCGCAACGTCTCGATGCGATTGTAGGTGGGGATGACGACAGAAATGTCAGGCATGAATCAAACGCTGAACGCCTGCGACGACCTCCTCACGGAAGCGCGCCAAGGTAGAGAAGTCCTCCGAAGCGGTTTTTCGAACGAGCACGTTCGGCACGCCGTACGGCGCCCATTCTTGGCTGTTGAGCTCGAAGTACCGATGTTCGAAGACGACGAGCGTGGGCCTGCGCACTGCGCTTGCGACGTGCGTCGCAGCGGTGTCCACGGTGACGACGCAGGCGGCTCGTTCGAAGACCGCGGCCCATTGGAAGAACGGCAGTGCTCGCACGACTGTCCACCGGCCGTTGCGCGATTCCAGCTCGTCGGCATGGCCAACGCTCTCCGCCGGGCACGTCACGACGAGCGGGCGATCGAGCTCGCTCAAACACTCCACGAGGGCTCGCGTCGACTGCAGCGTGCTTCCCCGGCTGAACCAGCGTTGACCGAGGTGCAGCACGATCGGACGTTCGGGGAGCTCGCTCAGCGGAGCACGGTCCTCATCACGAATGTCGAGGCGAAGACCGGTGACGCGACTGCGCGCTCCCGCAAGTGCGACGAGGTCGAGCAGCTGATCGACCTCGTGGCGGACGTGGCGATCGGGATGGCGTTCCGAGAGCGCGGGGTCCGCCTCGGAAAGCATGAGCGTGTCGACGAAGAGCGGCGCCATGAGGCGAGCGAACCAGCGCCGGCGGTAGGTATAGCCGATGCGCCTCGGCGCACGGGTCGCGCCGATGAGGCGCACGTCGACGGCACGCGGCGCCAGGGCAATCGCCAGATCATGGTCGCGCAGGCTGCTACCGAGTACGGCAGCGTCGCGCGGTCGCTCGAGCGTCACGAGCCTATCGAGATCCGTGTTGCGTTCAACGACGACGCGATTGTACGCGCTTGTCACCATCGTGATGTGCGCATCGGGAAACGAGGCACGGACCGTCGCAATTGCGGGCGTCGAGAGAATGAGGTCGCCGATGCGATCGGTGCGCGACAGCAGAATACGCACGGCGCTAGGGCTCCCGCCGCGCGCGCTCGAGCTCATCAAAATAACTTTCCCGCGCAAGACGCCGTGCGGCGCGCAGCTCCGCGTTCGTAAGATCCCGGTCCGGGGAGAGGGCGAGGAGCGCGCTCCGGCACCGCTCCGGAACGCCGATGGCTCGCATCGCTGCGTGGTACGCGCGGGCGGGTTGATACTCTCCGGTTGCAAGATACGTACGCCAGCGCGGATGAAGGCGCGAGAGTTGCACGGCCGTCCGCGCTTGTGCGCGCGCCTGCCGCAGCATTCCCTCAACATTCGCACCGCGAGGCCGCGGCTTGTAGTGATAGGCGAGCGCATGCGGATTGAAGACCGCGCGGACGTGGGCGTCGCGCAAGCGCAATCCGACATCGATGTCCTCCCAGCCGTACTCGGAGAAGCGCTCGTTGAACCCGCCGATATCACGCAGCGTCTGCAGCGGCACCGAGACGTTCGTCGTCCAAAAGGAGTTCGCACTGTAGTTGCCTATCGACCACACCGGCGGTGGAAGCTCATCGTAGCTCTCGACATTGATGACGCCGCCGCGTACGATGCGACCGGGATACGTGCTGCCCGCGTGCAGATGCTCGGCAACGAAGTCGGGCAGCGGCAACACGTCGTCGTCGATGAAGATGATGCGCTCGCCGCGTGCTCGCGCGATGCCTGCATTGCGCCCACGTGCGAGGCCCGAGTTCTGTTGCTCGACGACCTCGAACCCACACGTTGCTCGCTCGCGTGCGCGCGCGATAACTTCACCTGTGTCATCGGTCGAGCCGTCGTTGACGAGCACGACTTCGTACCCGTCGCTCTCCACCGTCTGCTCGAAGCACGCGTCAAGGACGCGCTCGAGCAGGCGTGCTCGGTTGTACGTACAGACTTGGATCGTCGCGCGGATCATCGGCGTACCGCGAGCTCGATGCGATAGACGAGCTCGTCGACGGCGATCGCGAGCAGCGCTGCAGGGATCGCGCCGAGGAGGATCATGTGCGGATCGTTGAGCGTCAGGCCCGCGAGGATGAAGTCGCCGAGGCCACCCGCGCCGATCAGCGCCGCGATCGTTGCCGTACCGACGGCGATCACGGCTGACGTGCGCACGCCTGCGAGAATGAACGGTAACGCAATCGGCAACTGCACCCAGAGGAGAATTTGACGCGTCGAGAGGCCGATGCCTTCGGCCGCGTCGAGCAGCTCCGGCGAGACCTGGCGCAATCCGGCCAGCGTGTTCGCAACGATCGGCAGCAGGCCGTAGAGCGCGAGTGCGACCAGCGCCGGAAGCACGCCGATGCCGAAGAGCGGAATCATCAGCGCGAGCAGCGCAATAGATGGAATCGTCTGCAGCGTGCCGACGACCTTCATGATCGCCTGCCGCGCGCGCGGGCGGCGCATCGCGAGGATACCGAGCGGCAGGCCGATCAACACCGAGAAGAAGACGGCGACGAGCGTCAGCTCGATGTGGCGTCCGAGCGCGCGCAGCAACCGCAGCGTCGTTGATTCCGAGCCGCCGGCGCGGCGGATCCCGAAGTGCTGCATGAGAAAGCCCGCAGCGACGTCGGCAGGCGAGACGTGATCGATGTCGACGCGTGCGTTCATCGCCGTCATCGTTCGGCCGTCGATCGCGCCTGAGAGCATCGCGAGGATGCCGCGTACTTTCGGAGCGGCGCGCATCGCCGCATCGCGAACGAGAAAGAGCGCCCGGTATTGGGGAAAGAAGTGCCGGTCGTCGGTGAGGGTCACGAAACGGTACCGCAGAAGCTCGCCGTCCGTGGAGTACGCGTCGGTCACCTGAATGGTTCCGCGCGCCAACGCCTGATAGGCGAGGCTCTTTTCGATATCGACCGCATCGACCGTTCCCAGACCGTAGGCGCGCTCGAGTCCCGGAAGGCCATCGCTGCGCCGCAAAAACTCAGGCGTAACGCCCCAGCGCAGCTCCGGATGACGAGCGAGGTCGGAGATCGCGGCGACTCGCAACGTATGCGCGGTTGCGGCGCTCATCGCGAGCACGTAGGTGTTATTGAAGCCGAGCTCGCCGGAGACGAAGAGATCGTAGCGCCGACGCATGGCTTCACGAATTCTCGCGAATGCGTACGGCTCGTGAAGGATCGCCGCGTCGATCGTGCCGCTGTACTCCGGGTACGCGTCAACCGCTCCCGCTCGCAGTGCCTCGAAGACGAGCAAGGTTCCACCGAAGTTCGTCTTGCGCACCACCGTATACGGCGTCCGCGCCTCGACGAGCTGCGCTAGGATCTCGGCGAGAATCTGCCCCTCCGTATCCTGCTTCGAGGCGATGACGATCTCGGGCCGGCCTGCACCGGCGCGCGGGCTTCCATAGAGGAACCAGATCGCAATCATCGCGGCGAGCGCGACCAACGCCGTGCTCCTCACGTTGTTCCCTCGGCAGCACGGCGGCGCAAAAAACGAGCGATGTACTCACTCGCCGGCCGCTGCCGAAGCGTCCGTGGCGTATCGACCTGCAGCAGCCGTCCGCGCTCGAACACGGCGACGCGGTCGCCGAGGTAGAGTGCCTCGTCCACGTCGTGGGTTACGAAGAGCATCGTCTTGTGCAACTGCCTGTGTAATCTCACGAACTCGTCTTGCAGCTCCATACGTGCGAGCGGATCGACCGCCGCAAACGGTTCGTCGAGGAGCATGATCGCCGGGTCGGCGTAGAGCGCGCGCGCAATCCCCACACGGTGCTGCTGCCCACCTGACAGCTCGCGCGGAAAGCGCGGCCCGAGATCGCCGAGGCCGACCGTCGCCAAGACCTCCGCGGCGCGCGCGCTCCTACGCGCCGTATCCTCGCCGGTCGCGCGGCCGACAATCGCAACGTTTTGCTCGACCGTCATGTGAGGAAAGAGGCCACCCGCCTGAATCACGTAGCCGACGCGACGCCGGAGCGCGGTGAGGTCACCTACGGCGACAGCGTGCCCATCGACGAGAACACAGCCCTCTTCAGGCAACACGAGCCCGTTCACGCAACGCAGAAGTGTCGTCTTTCCACTGCCGCTGTGGCCGATCACGACGAGGAGCTCCCCCTCCATGACCTCGAGCGTCACGCCGTCGAGCACGACCTGCGTACCGAAACGCTTGGTGACGTTCTCAAATCGGATGAGTGCGGGACTCATCGTAGGAGCGCTTCAGCCGCCATGAGGATGCGGTCGACGTCGAGGTGTTGGATGCACGCGTAATCACGGCAGTGCTCCTTGCTGTCGCCGACGTGACAACGATACGATGGGCGCACGACCGCCGTCTTCTCGCCGATCGGTGCCCATCGTTCCGGAAAGTCACTCTGAAAAGGGAAGATGCCGAGGGTCGGCGCTCCGACTGCCGCTGCGACGTGCATGACGCCGGTCGTGATGCCGACGTAGGCGCGCGAGGCGCGGGCAAGCGCGCCGAATGCACCGACGCCGAGCTCTCCGGCGAGCGGGATCGCCTGCTCGTCGCAGACTGCCTCGACGATCGATCTCTCCGCCAAGCTTCCAGTGACGACGACGGGCACGGCGAACCGCGCGCGCAGCGCGCGCGCCAGCCTTCGCCACCCATCAGTCGGCCAGGACCGCTGCGATGCAATGGCATTCGAGGGGTGCATGATGAGAAATTGCCCGGGCTCGAGGTCATAGCGCTCCATCGCACTACGCGCCTCGCGCTCGTCGTCGTCCGTCGGAAGAAAACGCGGCCTCGGATTTGCCGTGTCGCAACCGAGCGCGCGCGCGTAGTCGAGAAGGACTTGCGTCCAGTGCGACGTAACGTCGCCGCGCTCACTGCGCACGATCACGCGTTTCGTGAAGAGCGCCGAATACAAACGGCGTCCTTGACCGACACGCTCCGGAATTCCGGTAAAACGGATGAGGCGTGCCGATCGCGCGGTCGCCCACGTTACGATCGCCGCCGCATAACCGCGCTGCGCGAGGCGCTGCGCCACGTCACGCTCTTCGCCGCCGTCATCGACGAGAACGCCGTCGACGTCGGGAACGCGCTCAAGGGTCTCTCGATGGCCTGGAAGCGTGAGCGCGTCGACACGTGCGAAGCGCGCGTGCAGTGCACGCGCGACGACGGAAGCAAGGAGAGAGTCGCCGATACCGCCGCCCGCGCAGACGAGGAGCGCGCTCGCGCGCTCGCGCTCACTCTCCGAGAGCACGTACGAGCTCGCGCGTGTACATCGCGTCGAGAAACTGCGCGCGCGCGAGAGCACGTAGCGGCGGCGGAACCCACGCGGTCGCGGCGGCCCCGGCATAGACGGCGAGAACGGCGTCGGGAAGCAAGTACTTCCCGCGAAAGACGTTCGCAGCGTGCACGCCGGCGGCCAGGCGTGCGCGTTTCGTCGGCTGCTTGCGCACGAATCGCGCCGCCATCCGCGCCTTCTCGATGGCCTTCCTCGTCTGTACTTCGAGCGTATTCTCGTCGGGAGGCTTCACGTGCCACACATAAGCGTCCCACGCAAAACACCGTTGGAGGCCGCGCTCGCGCAGGCGAACGCCGAGCTCCGTATCCTCCCAGCCGTAGAGATCGAAGTCCTCGTCGAAGCCGCCCGCTTCGTCGAAGGCTGAACGTAGGAGAGAGACGTTACACGTACAGAAGAAAGCGCGCGAGTAGTTCATGAGTGCGGGACGCGGGCGTTCCGTATATGCGCCGACGTTGAGGATCGGTCCGCTCACGACGATCCCTTCGCGAGCGTGCGCGGCACAGTGCGCAGCAACCCATCCCGGCGGTGCCTGTACGTCATCATCGCAGAAGAGCACGAGCTCTCCGTGTGCGGCACGCACGCCCGCGTTGCGCGCTTTGCCACGATTCGCCTGCGACTCGTGTACGTAGCGTACCGGCACGCGCGACGTCGCACTCGCCCGCTCGACGACGTCCGGCGTCTCGTCGGTCGAGCCGTTGTCGACGATGACGAGTTCGAACAACGGCGCTCCGATCTGCGCGTTCAGCGATGCGAGGGCGTGCTCGAGGTAGCGCGCGCGATCCTTCGTCGCGATGACAACCGAGGCTCTCACGCGGCGAGCTTCCCTAACTCGAGCAGGGAGGAGGCCATACGATCCGCCGCACCGGCGTGATGCGCGTAGAGCGCGCGCAGGCGCGCGGAGCTCTCTTCGAGCCAGTCACGATCATCGAGACTCTCGAGCGTAACGCGCGCGACGCGTCCAGGCGTCAGCGTTCCGTGCAACTCGCGTACGACCATCTCGCCGAGGTCGATGTTCGGCTGCGTGTGGAAGGTGTGCCTGCGCGAGAGTGCGACGCCGACCCGCCGCTTCAAGGCACGTCCGACGACGGGAATGCGATCGAGGTACGTCAGCGGCCCGTTGATTGCGGCGAGCTCGGCGGCATTGAGCGGCGTGATCGAGATCGTCGGTACACCGAGCGCCGCAAGCTCGATGCACTTCGTCCCGGGCAGCGTCACGGCAAGCCGCGCACGCCGCGCGGCGGAGAGCGCGTTGCGTAGCACGGGGACGCGCACCGACCCATCCTCGGAGAGGAGAGCCGTCGCCTCCCCTTCTTCTATCAAGAAGCCACGCCTCGCCCACACGCGGCGGTCGCCGCCCTGCTCGACCGCTGAGCGAAGTTGAGCGTTCGTCGTAAATGGGGAAATCGCCATTGCGATTGGAAGGCCCGGCCGCTCGCGCAACATTCGCAGCGCCATCGTAAAGAAGAACGGCACGAGATGCTCGACCTCGTACGGACGTGATCCCGGCATGATGAGGACGCCGTCGACCGGCGCGCTTGCCTCTACCTCGGTCTCGCTTTGCATAAAGGCCGAGTCAACGGCAAGATTTCCGACGATCTCGATGCGGTCGAGGGGTGTGCCGCAGAGTCTCAGCTGCTCGGCATTTGCCTCGTCGACCGCGAATGCTCGCGCAAAGAGTCCACGATAACCCCGCCGCGAAAACTTATACGTCGCGGCGCGCCCGCCGAAGCGGCGATACAAGCGCGCTGCGTGCATGAGGTCGCCCCCAAGGTACTGCACCGCGTCCGCGGTCGCCGGCGCACCGGCGACGCGGCGCCCAATCGCGAGCGCAAGATACTGCTTGGGATCGTAGACGTGAGCCTGTGGAAAGAGCTGTTCGATGATCTGCGCCTCGCGTCCGGTGGCATAATCGTCTGGAACCATGAAGCAGTGCACATCACTCTGCGGGGCGCGCTCGTAGAGGCGCTGCAGCAACGGACGCACCCAACCCGCGACCTCGCCCGGGCCGTTTGCGGTGAACACGAGGCGCATGTGCGCTAGGAGGCCTCCGGATCCGTATAGCGAGCAAGAATACGCGCGATGGTTTGCGTCGTCGACGCACCGTGTTGGTGCGGCGCAAGCCTCACCTCGCCACCGTGCTGCAGCACGACGGCGCGCTCAGGAAGCTCTTCCTCTCGATACTGCGAGCTCTTCACGTGGACGTCCGGGCGAATGCGGTCGACGATGACCTCCGGCGTTCGCTCCGAGAATCCAACGACGACGTCAACGCTGCGCAACGCCTGGAGCAGCCGCGCGCGTTGGGTGAATGGTACGATCGGTCGACGCGCTCCCTTCAGGCGCGCCACCGATGCATCGTCGTTGAGCCCGACGATGAGCGCGTCGCCTTGCGACCGCGCCCACGCGAGAAACTCGACGTGACCTGCGTGAAGAATGTCGAAGCAGCCGTTCGTAAAGACGACGCGGCGTTGTGCCGCGCGCTGCTCCTCACGCCACGCGGTCGCCGCTTCGGCGTCGAGCAGTCGGCCGAACCAGCGCTCACCGCTCATGTGCAACCAACGCGAGGATCTCCTCGCTCGAGGCCGTCGCCGTGCCGAGCTTCTCGACGACGGCGCCGGCGGCGAAGTTCGCGAGCTGGACGGCCTGCTCGATCGGCGTCCGGGCGGCGAGGGCGAGCGCGAGTACCGCAACTGCGGTGTCGCCCGCGCCGCTCACGTCGTACACCGTCCTCGCTACCGAGGGAACGTCGAGCCGGCGCCCGGTGTGACCGAAGAGCGACATCCCGTGCTCGCCACGCGTGATCACGACGTATTGACACGACATGCGCGCGAGAAGCCGCGCTCCCATCTCGTCGAGCGAGGCTTCGTCGAGTGCAGCGATGCCGGTCGCCTCCATGGCCTCGTGTGCGTTCGGCGCGACGCACGTGACACCACGGAAGAGATCGAGATTTGCCGGCTTGGGATCGGCAACCACGATGGTGCACGCACTCGCAGCTTCGACGACCTCGCGTGACAGCAGCCCTTTTGCGTAATCGCTGAAGATCACCGCGTCGGTGCGCGGCGCACGCTCGCGAATGAACGCCGCGACGCGCTCGCGATCGCGCGCCGTGACCGGCTGCATCGATTCCCAGTCGGCACGCACGACCTGCTGATTGTGCGCAACGATGCGCGTCTTGCGCGTTGTCGGGCGATCCGAAACCGTGACGACGCCGCTCGCGTCGATCTCCTCTTCGCGCAGCAGCCGCCGCACTTGCTCGGCAAAGTCGTCGTCGCCGACGATACCCGCGAAGCTGACGCGCGCGCCGAGCGCGCGGAGGTTATTCGCCACGTTCCCGGCGCCGCCGAGCGTAAACGAGTGATTCGAAACGGCGACGACGGGTACCGGCGCCTCAGGAGAGATGCGCGAAACCGTCCCCCAGATCCATTCGTCGATCATGAGATCGCCGACGACGAGAACGCTGCGCCCGCGCATGCTCTCGACGAGCTCTCTCGCATCATTCAACAACAATGAACTGCTCACGAAACGAGGGCCCTAATCCCCGAAGATGATGCGCTGTTCGACGAGATCGCAGAGAATGTGTGCCATGACCTGATGCACCTCTTGGACGATCGCGGCGTATCCGTCCGGCCCCATGAAGAGCAACTCAGCGGCCTCCACGATGCGCCCGCCGCCGTTGCCGGTGAACGCGACGGCAGTTGCGCCTTTTCGCTTCGCGGCTTCGAGCGCTCGCACGACGCTGCGAGAGTTTCCGCTCGTCGTCAGCGCGATGACGACGTCGCCGCGTTGAGCAAACGCCTCGACCTGGCGTGCGAAGACGTCGTCGTATCCGTAGTCGTTTGCCACCGCCGTGAGCGTCGAGGTGTTGACCGAGATCGCCTCACTTGCGAGGCCCGGGCGTTCGCGCAGAAATCGACCCGAGAGCTCGGCCGCCATGTGCTGCGCCTCGGCAGCGCTTCCGCCGTTCCCGCACCATAGCACCTTGTTTCCCGCACGCAGCGCCGTCACGACCGCGTCGGCGACGGCTTCGATCTGCGCCCGGTAGTGCGGAGCATCGAAGATGCCATGCCGATCGGCGAGCAACTCGTCGAAGCCGCGGCGGCCGCGTACGTCTTTGCGCGTCAGGGCTGAATCCAAAAGAGCTCCTCACCCTGCGTCACGAGCTCGGCGTTGCCGGGAAGTATGCGCACGACGGTTCCGGCGTAGTCGCTTTGGATCTCGTTGAAGAGCTTCATCGCTTCGAGCACGCAGAGCACTTGTCCGACCTCGACGCGTTCGCCCTCGCTGACGAACGCCTCCACGTCGGGCGCGGGCTGCCGATAGAAGACGCCCGTGAGCGGCGCGAGCACACGTTTGACATTCGGCGGCGCGATCGCGGTGCTTTGACCGCCCGGCGCCGGCGTCACGGCGCCGTTAAAGAGCGCCGATCCCTGCGTTTGCCGGCGCACGAGCTCATAGACGGCGTCACCGACCTTGACTTTGATGCGGTCAAGGTCGTGCTCGCGCATGATGCCGAGTAACTGCTCGAGCGTCTCTCGCTCTTCCATTTATACTGCCTGAGCTTCTACGACGGCCGCCGCAAGGACTCTCGGCTCCTCTAGGGCGAGGCGCCGGTCGGTGCGGCTGGTGAGATCGCGAAGAACCGCTTGCCCTGCTGTGAGCTCCTCGCTTCCTATGATGAGCGCGAAGCGCGCTCCGTTGCGGTCGGCGATCTTGAGGTGCGCGAGCAGCTTGCGCTCCTCGTAATCCATGAACGCGGGCACGCCCAGACGGCGGATCTCAGCGGCAACCGGCAGGAGTGTCGCGCGCGCCTGTGCACCGAGTGCGATCGCCTGAACACCGTCACGCTTGCGTGCAGGGGTCGCTCCCGCGGTCTCCACCATGGTCAAGAAGCGCTCGATGCCGAGCGCGAAGCCCACCGCCGGAGTATCCGGGCCGCCGAGTGAGCGCACAAGCCCATCGTACCGGCCACCCCCGCAGACCGCATTCTGAGCGCCGAGCGCACTCGATTGAATCTCAAAGACCGTCCGCGTGTAGTAATCGAGCCCGCGCACGATACGAGGATCGATCGTGTACGCAATGCCGAGCAGGTCGAGGTCGGCGCGCAGCGCGGCGAAGTGCTCGCGGCAGGCATCGCAAAGAAACTCTTCGATGCGCGGCGCGCTCGCGACGTACGGCGCGTCGCGTTCCTCTTTACTGTCGAGCAGGCGTAGCGGGTTACGTTCGATGCGCCGCTGCGCGTCGGACGAGAGCAGCGCGATATTCGGGCGGAAATGCGCGAGCAGCGCCTCGCGATAGCGCGGTCGGCATACATCGTCCCCGATCGAGTTGACTTTGAGTGCCGCGTCGCGGAGGCCATAGGATTGCACGAGCTCCCATGCAACCGACATCACCTCTGCGTCCGCCTCGGGCGCTTCGTATCCCGTGCATTCGACGCCGAACTGATGCGATTGCCGATAGCGCCCTTGCTGCGGTCGCTCGTAGCGAAAGATCGGCCCGATGTAGTAGAGCCGCTGCGGGCCCTGCGCGAGCAGAGAGTGTTCGAGCATCGCGCGCATGACCGGCGCCGTCCACTCGGGGCGCAGCGTCATGCTCCGTCCGCCCTTGTCGGTGAACGTGTACATCTCTTTTTCGACGATGTCGGTCGTCTCGCCGACGCCTCGCACGAAGAGCTCGGTTGCCTCGAAGAGCGGCGTTCGGATCTCCCCGTAGCCGAAGCGTTGCGCGAGTGCGTGGATGCGCGCTTCCAGCTCTTGCCAACGGGCCGAGTCCGGGGGAATGAGGTCTTGAGTACCGCGTGGCGCGGTGATCTTCGACGACATGAACTCCGTGGTGCTGACGTGTTGCGTGCTCTTCGTGCTTGCGGTTCTCCCGGCGCAAGCGGGGCGCGGCGTGCTCGCAACCGCCGCGGCCTCACTGTTCGAAGCGACGGCACTTATTCTTGCCGGGACGCTCCTTCAGGCGCTTCTCGCACGCGTCCCTCGACTACGGGGCGTGCGTATGCTCCCATTTCTCGGGTGTGGGTGCGGTACCGACACCTCAGCGCGATCCCTTCCGGCGGCAGCCGCGACGGTGATCACGTTCGGGCCGGGGGTCGCCCTCGCGCGACTCGCCGCCGCGCTGCTCGTATCCCGGCTCCGTCATAGGGACCGCCACGAGGCCCCGCCGTCGCTTCTCGATCAACTCCGCTCCTTGGTCCCCGCCGTGTTGCTCGGCGGATTCATCCTCCACGCGTTCGGCGAGCTTCGAATCGAGAGTATTCGTCCCGTCTTGCAATGGCTCGCTGGGGCACTCTTGGGTTTTACCGCTGCGCCCTGCGCACTTGGTGTGGTCGCCCTTGCTGCGTCACTGCACACGCGCGCGCCATTCGCCGCGATTGGTCTCCTCTGCACCGCCGGTCTTGCCGACGTCCGTACGTTCGTTCGCGCGCAGCACGTACATGCCGGTCACGACGGGCTCGCATATGCGACGATATGCGCAGCGCTCATCGTGGTTGTGGTGCGCGGCGGCGACGCGCTCGTGCATCCGCGCTTCGTCGTACCGCTCGCCTGTTGTGCGATCGTGAGCGCCGTACTTGCCCTCACGCATCGCCGCGCGTCATCAGCGAGAGCACGCATCGCTCCGGCGCTTATGCTC
>JASHOG010000034.1 GCA_030041225.1 Vulcanimicrobiota bacterium
GTCTGCGAGTATCGCACTCCGTTTACCGTTTAGTTCCGTTACGACTTCGAAAGGGTAGCCTTTCACTTTTGTCGTTAGAGGGCAGACGATCGCGAGTCCGGTCCGCTCATTATAGCGCGCGGGTGAGAGAACGAGCACTGGACGGCGTCCACTCTGCTCGTGCCCCGTGGCATCGAATGTCACCCATACGACATGACCTCTTTGCGGTACATAGCGAGTCAAATCAACTCACGTCCGACCGCGGGCGCATCGAAGGGTTCGTGCAACGTTTCGGGTGTGATTGCAGCGACGAGCGCATCGATATCGACTGCTGAGGCACGTCGAACGATGAGGTGCCCACTTTCAGCGGTTACCGTGACCGCGTCACCCTCCTGAAGACTCGCGGCCTCGAGCGCCGCCTTGGGAAGGCGGACTGCCAGACTGTTTCCCCAGCGAGATATCGAGATCGCCATGGTATCTACATCGTATATCCGGATGAGTCGCCCGTCAAGGCGCCTCTCTGGCGAGGGCCGGAATCTCGCGCTCGGCCACCGTATTCCCATTCAATGCTCGAGGGAGGTAGCTCTATGTTTAGGTTCCTTGCTTTGGCTGGTTTCGCGCTTGCTGCCGTCGGGAGCGCGAGCGCGGAGCAAGACGTTTCGCCGTCAACCGCTCCGTTCGTCGTGCAGAATTTCCCGCAATATCTCGCGGGATCGTGGCGGAATCTCGACGAGTCGCACGCCGTCATAACGCGCGTCTACACGGTTCATTCCGACGGCTCCCTCGTCGCCGAAGTCCAATACTGTAAACTCGAACACGGCGTCGACCGGGCAAACAAAGGGCCGTACCGCCGTGACGAATGTGCTGATGCGCAATATATGAACGAGCAGTACACGTTCGATGGGTCGTCGTCTCGTTGGTCGATGTCTTCTGCCCCCGATGCCATCTCACAGCCGGCGTGGCAGGATTCTCAATGGCTTCCCATTGCGGCGAGCTTTCAAGGAATCGCTTCGCAATGGCAGCAGGGAAATACGTGGACTTTCGACGGCTCTTCCAAGCGCATCAAAACCGGTGACGTCGTCGAAAAACGCGTGGTGTACGTCGCTCTCACGCCGGACGTCTTCCAGATCGACTGGCAAACGCTCGTCAACGGGACGTGGCAACACGACGCGAAGAGCTTTGGTAGGCTTAACCATAGTTAACCACTAACACGGAACGCGTCGGCCTTTAGGCGAAGGGCCGCGCATGGCACCGGCACAGCCCAGACGCGGGGCTGTCATCTTCGTTCTGGTCACGATTATGCTCGACATGATCGCGCTCGGCATGATCGCGCCGGTCTTCTCGAAGCTCGTCGTGGATTTCACCGGAACGGTCGCATCGGCTGCCGCGTACGTTGGGACGCTGAACGTTGTCTGGGCGGGAATGCAGTTCGTCTGCTCGCCGTTGCTCGGGATGCTGTCCGATCACGTCGGGCGCCGGCCGGTCATTCTTATTTCGAACGCCGCGACCGCCATCGACAACGTCATCATCGCCCTCGCGCCCACGATCGGCTGGCTCTTCCTCGGGCGCATCATCTCCGGCGCTGCGACGGGCTCGATCTCGGTTGCCAGCGCGTACATCGCCGACGTCACCGAGCCGAAGCAACGCGCGAGGGCCTTTAGCTTGATCGGTACCGCGTTCGGCTTGGGCTTCGTCCTCGGCCCTGCTATCGGCGGCGTTCTAGGAAACGTCGGCCCGCGTGTTCCGTTCTGGGCGGCGGGTGCTTGCAGCCTCGTCAACTTTCTCTACGGCTTCTTCTTCGTTCCGGAGTCTCTCGCGCGCGCACATCGCACGCCCGTGCTCGACTGGAAACGCGCGAATCCCTTCGGCTCGCTCCAACTCGTACGCCGGCACCGTGAGCTCTACGGTCTCACGGCGGTACGCTTCATGGACTTTCTTTCCCACGAAGTCTACACGACGATCTGGGTGCTCTACTGCATCGCCGTCTTCACCTGGAGCTCACGGCAGATCGGCTTCGCGCTTGCACTCGTCGGCATTACATCAGCGCTCTCCTCTGCCTTCCTCGTCGGCCCGATCGTCGCGCGAATCGGCGAGCGCAAAACGCTCTTCTTCGGGCTCGGCGCCGCAGCCGTTGCCTTCATTATGTATGGAACGCCATATCCGAGTTTCTTCATCCTCGCCATCGTCGTCTCGGCGCTCGGCGTCTATACGGGCCCGGCGCTGGCGCTCATGTCGCGCCGCGTGGGCCCGTCCGAGCAGGGAGAGCTGCAAGGCGCGGTCGCATGCGTGCGAGGAATTGCGATGATGATCGGCCCAGCGATCTTTGCTGCCGTTTTCGCTGCGTTCAACGGCTCCCACGCGCTCGGTGCGCTGCGTGGCGCGCCGTGGCTTCTTGCAGCGGCCTTTCTCTTCATCGCGCTCGCAATCGCGCTCGCGGTGACAACCAGCAAGGATGACGTCGTCGTGGAGGCACCGGCCGGACCGACGCTCATCGCCGAGGAGCCGTAGGGTCGTTCACGAAAAACGCGCGCGTGGAATACCGGAAGATTGCCGACGGCGCGGGCGTCAAGACCTACGCCGTCATCATGAGTGAGGGCGACGAAGCGGTGATGCAGCTCACGGGCTTCGCGGAGGAGGAGAGGCTCACGAGCGCACAGGTAAGCGGCATAGGCGCCGCCTCAAGCGCGACGCTCGCCTGGCTGAACTTCGACGAGAAGAAATACCAGCCGTTCTCCATCGAGGAACAGATCGAGGTGGTCTCGTTCCTCGGCGATGTCGCGCTGACGCAGGACGGCAAGCCCCAACTACATGCACACGTTACCGTCGCCAAACGCGACGGCTCGGTCACGGGCGGACACCTTCTTCAATTGCACGTGCGCCCGACGCTCGAGCTGATCGTCACCGTGACGCCGGCGCGGCTTCGAAAGCGCCCCGAGCCCGGAATGCCCGTCGCGACGATCAGGCTCGCTGAAAGCGACTAGCACGCCAACCTAATCGAAGACAACAACGGGCTTGACGATGCGAGCCTCGACGAGCTCGCGATAGGCTTCGCCTACACGCTCTAGCGCGAAGTGCCGCGCGTCGATCTTCTCCGCCGTCACCACGCAGTTTCCGATGAGACGCAAGGCTTCGCGCGTGTCGTTCGGTCCACACGAGTAGCTCGCGACGAGGCGCATATCCTTGAAGTAGAAACGCTCCGCGTCAAACGTCAGCGTGGCTCGTGGATCGAGCGGCGTAAACATCACAACGGTGCCGCCGGGGCGCACGGCGGACAGCGCCGCACGGATTGCTTCGGGCGTACCAGGACCGCAGATCACCGCGTCAGGTCCTTCCTTCACGTCTTCCGGGCGCAGGACAGATGCGCCGTTGCGCTGGGCGAGCACGCGCCGTTCCTCGCTAAAGTCGCTGCCAAGCACGGTAGCACCGAGGGCTCGCCCAGCGAGCACGTGCAGCTGCCCCATGACACCGAGTCCTATAACGAGCAGCGTCTCGCCCGCGCGGATGCCGCTGCGGCGCAGCGACTTCACAACGCACGCGAGGGGCTCGACGAGCGATGCATCATCGAAGCAGACGTTATCCGGCAGACGCAGCGTGTCGCGTACGTTCTCGCGCGGAACGCGGAAGTACTCAGCCATCCCGCCTGGATCGATCGCGGTCTTTCGCCAAAGCTCGCACTGCACGTAGTCGCCGCGCGCGCACCCATCGCATGCAAAGCATGGCGCATGATGGTGCACGAAGACGCGATCGCCCACGCTGAAGGCTCGTCCCTCATCGTCCAGCGGCGCACCACCGACGGCTGCAACCTCGCCGGCGACCTCGTGCCCAAAGACGAGCGGTGCTTTTCGGGCAATGTACCATCCCATGATGTCGCCGGTGCAGATCCCACAAGCACGCGTGCGCACGAGGAGCTCACCCTCGCCGATCTTTGGGACAGGGCGTTCTTCTATGCGAATGTCGCTCGGGGAATAGAGAACCGCGCAATGCATTGAGGTGCTCACGGCTCGATGCAGGCTTTCACGCCCTCTCCTGCGTCGAGACGAGCGAATGCTTCAGCGATGTCGCCGAGGCGATAGGTCTGAGTAATCAGCGGCAAGAGATCGAGTCGCCGCTGCGCGAGCAGCTCGTACGCCGCGCGTACGTCTCGCGGCGTGAAATGGAATGGGCTTATCAGGCGTATCTCATCGTAGTGGAGGCGCTCGGCAGCGAATGTCACGTTCGTTCCCGTTGGTAGACCACCGAAGAACGAGACGGTGCCGCCGCGGCGCACGAACGCGGGCGCCGCTTCCCATGCCTCGCGCGTTCCCGTGCACTCGATCACGGCATCGGCACCTATACCACCCGTGCGCTCTCGTACCGCGGTCACCGGATCCACAGCCCGCGCGTCGACAACCTCGAGCCCGTAGCCGCGCGCAATTTCCAAGCGTTCTGGGCGACGGCCGATGAGCAGCGGCACTGCGCCGCGCTCGCGCACGATAAGCCCATGCATGATACCGAAGGCGCCGTCACCGATGACTGCAACAATGCCTTGCGGTTGCAGGAACTCGAGGGAATGCACGACACACGAGAGCGGCTCCAAGAAAGCCGCCTCGCGATACGAGAGATGCTCCGGCTTGTGGAAGCAGTTGCGCTCAACGACGGTGCGCGGCACCTCGATCGTGTCTGCGTAGGCGCCAAGGAGCATCGTCGGCATGATGTGCTCGCAGAGCTCCTCTTGACCGCGTGCGCACCACGCACACCTTCCGCAAGGAGCCGTATGCACGCACATCACCCCTTCGTCGATCGCGAAATCCGTGACGCCTGTGCCGACGGCGGTCACGTCACCGGAGAACTCGTGACCGAAGCGGGTGGGAAATGGCATCTTCGGGTGGCCTCGCCGATACGTCTTCAGGTCGGTGCCGTCGGTGAGGGCGGCTCGCACACGCACCTGGATCGCGCCGGGCGGCGGCGGTCCGATGTGCTCTTCTCGCACCTCGATATGACGCGGCGCAACGAGCACCGCGACACGGCTCGTCTGACTCATTGCGTCGATTGGAGTGCCGCCGCCACGTAGCGCGCGAGCGGATCGACCTCGAGATTCACACGGTCGCCGTCGTTGCGCCGGCCGAGCGTCGTTCGCGCGATGGTTTCGGGAATGAGTGCGACCTCGAACCAGTCGGCACCGGCGCCCGCGATGGTTAGACTCACGCCATCGAGCGCGACGAATCCCTTCTCCACGATAGCGCTTGCAAGATGCGCGGGGCGATCCAGGAGCATGCGTTTTCCCTGACCTTCTTCGACGATCGATCGAACGCGCACCGCAGCGTCAATATGTCCGTACACAAAGTGACCGCCAATCCGGTCGCCGAGCCGAAGCGCGTACTCGACGTTCACGTTCTGATTGGGCCTGAGATCGCCCAGCGTCGTACGTGCGAGTGTCTCAGGAACGACGTCGAAGGTAACAATGTCGCCGTCGACGCTCGTCGCGGTGAGGCACGCGCCGTCGATCGCGATGGAATCTTTGCCGGCAATCTTCTCCCTCGCAGCGCCTTCGCAGGCAATGCGCAGGCGCGCACCGCCGCGGTCACGCTCGATCGAAATGACCCTGCCGCGATACGCGATGAGTCCGCTAAACATCGAGAAACCGCCCGTAGAGCAGGGCGTCCGCTCCGATACGTTCGATCCGATCGAACTGCACGCGGCGTGGACCACCGTTCAGTTCGACACCTGCAAGCACGGGAACGGCTGCCTCGCTGCGCAGCAATAGCGGCGCGATGGCCCAATAGAAACGATCGACGAGGCCAAGCACGATCAGGCGCGCCGCAAGCGTCGGGCCCCCTTCGCAGAGCACGCTGTAGATCCCCCGAGCGCGAAGCATTCGCAATGCATGAGCGAGATCGAGTTCTTGCTCCTGCGTCCCCACGTAGATCACGTCCGCTACAGCTTCCAACCCCCGAAAGCGCGCGCGCGAGCCGCCTGGCGCAAGGATAATCGTTCGCCCGTAGCCTGGAACCTCTGCAAAGATGCGGCGATCGGGTGGCACGGCATCCCGCTCGCAGACGACGATGCGCTGAAACTGTCGCAAGCGCTGCGCCGGGGGGCGTACAGTGAGTTGCGGGTCGTCGACGCGCACCGTTCCGGCTCCGACCATCACCGCATCGCAAGCGACGCGCAACTCCCGGACGAAGAGCCGCTCCTCTTCGCTTGTTATCCACTCCGCCACGCCGGGGCGAGAGGTAACGTACCCGTCCAGAGACATCGCCATCTTGAGCGCCACGAAGGCGCGGTCGCTCTCGATCGTGTGCGCGAAGACTTCAATGAGCTCACGCGCGCTCGCGTCATCTGCGACCTCGACGGTGATGCCCTCCCGGCGAAGCTCATCCGCACCGCCACCATGCTTCGTTGGATCGAGCGCTCCGATGACGACGCGCGCAATGCCGGCCTCTCGAACGGCTTGCGTACACGGCGGTGTCTGTCCGATGTGTTTGCAGGGCTCGAGCGAGACATAGAGCGTCGCACCTCGCGCGTCTCCCGCGGCGGCGAGCGCGTTGACTTCGGCGTGTGCCTCACCGGCGTAGTGATGAAAACCCTCGCCGAGAATACAGCCGCCCCGCGCCACGAGTGCACCGACCGGCGGATTCGGCGACGTGTTGCCGATTCCGCGGGCGCCAAGCTCGTATGTGCGTTCGAGGAGAAGCCGGTCTAGCTCGCAGATCACAGACGCGGGAGATTCGGCGCTATCGCGACGACTACCGCTCGCTCGACGTACGCCCCCGACGCCCGCAGCGTTGCGGCGCAATCGGCGAGCGTTGCGCCGGTGGTGCAGACGTCGTCAACGAGCGTCAGCACATCGCCTCGGAAGCGTTCGTCGCAGAGAAAGCGCCCTCGAGCAGAGAGGCGCTGTACGCGCGATCGTCCGCGTTGCGCGTCGCGTGCCGCATGCCGTAGCACGTCGCAGAGCTGAGCGCCGCATCTCTGCGAGGCGGCACGTGCGATCTCCACGACGCCGTCCATGCCGCGCACGCGCCGGCGCTCCCGAGTCGTGGGAACGGGCACGATAGCGCACTCGCGCGCGATGCGCGCGCCGAGCGCCAATCCGAGCGAGAGCGCGACGTCACACCGCCCGTCCTTTACGGCAAGCACCGCGCGTCGTAACGCTCCTTGGTAAACCCCAAGTGCCTCCACGAGCAGGGCATCCCGACGTTCCATCACGAGGGTCGCTTCTGCGGCACAAGTCGCGCAGAGGCCACTGCCGATCTCCCCGCACGCGGCGCACTGCGGAGGAAAGAGAACGTCGAGAGCCCGATGCCACATGCCCTCCCTTCACGCGAAACGCTGCGCTTCGCAAGGGTCCGAGGCGAAACATCGCGCAGCAGGGGGCGTATGGTGAACATGATGCTTCTTCCACTCGTTGTTGCGCTTGCGACACCGGCGCCCGTTCACGAGAGCGCAGCCGCGGTTCTCGCCCGCGTCAGGACGGCGACGCTCTCCCGGCCACTTTCCTCGATCCGGTCGATTCATACGGTGGCCTCCTTCGTCGCCCTCGGTCTTCGCGGACGCTCCGAGGCTTGGGTCGACGTGGTCCATCAGCGAGAGGCCTCGCGCACGACCGGGATTGGCCCTGTCGCCGGTGCACAAGGATGGACCGGAAGTGTCGCGTGGGACGAAGATTCGTCGCGGATCGTGCGCATCAATGGTGGGCAGTCTGCGCGGATGCAGGCGATCGATTCAGCGTACATCGATGCGTACGCATATCTGCGAGCCGGTGCGGACGGCGCGGCGTTGACGTATGTCGGTGAACGCCACGAGGATGGGAAAGACTATGACATCGTCGACATAACCCCGGTCGGCGGAAGCACGCTCGAGTTTTGGATTGACCGGCGTACGAGCCTACCGGAGAGAATCGATACGACGATCGGGCTGACCTCGAGTACGACGGTCATGTCCGATTACCACCGCGTGAGCGGTGTCGAGATCGCTTTCGACGGAACGACCACGAGCTCCGAAGGGAACAGTCAGACCACGACGACGCAACACGTCTGGATCGACGAGCCTGGGCTCGCGGCGCACCTGAAGATTCCGAAGTCGAGTGCGCATGACTTCTCGATCTCAGGTGGTACGTCGACCACCGTTCCACTCGACCTGCTCAACAATCACATCTTTGTGCACGTCATGCTCGACGGGAAGGGGCCCTTCACGTTTATCTTCGACACCGGCGGTGCGTTCATCGTAACGCCCGAGACCGCCGCGCTCCTTCACGCTCAGGCGAGAGGTGGAATGCAAATAGGTGGCGTCGGCGCGAAGACCGAGGGCGGCCAGTTCACGCATGTCGATCGCATCCAGATCGGCAATGCGACAATCTTGAACCAAGATTTCGTCGTGCTACCGATCGGCGGTGCATTCGCCACCATCGAAGGCGCCAAGATCGATGGAATGGTCGGCTACGAGCTTCCCGACCGCTTTCTGACGACGATCGACTACGCCGGCAGCACGCTCACGCTCGCGATGCCGGGAAGCGTCGAGCCCATCGGTACAGCAGTTCCTTTTGTGTTCGACGACTCAGTCCCGCTCGTTCCGTTCAGCACCGACGGTGTGGCAGCACGTGCCGAGCTCGATACCGGAAGCCGCGCCGCTCTCACCCTCTTCACGCCGTTCGTCGCTTCGCACCCGCAGCTCGCCGCCAAGGAGACCACGGCCAACGGCGTCGCGGGCTTCGGCGTCGGAGGCGCCTCCTACGCGAAGCTGGGGCGTACCGACGTCAGCATAGGTCCGTACGCGTTGAACGGCGTCGTTACGAACTTCACGACCCAGACCACCGGCGCTTTCGCGGATCCGACCGGACAAGCGAATCTCGGCGGCGATTTTTGGAAGCATTTCACGCTCACGCTCGATTATCCGCAGCAGCGCATCTATCTCGCACCTAATGCAAACTACACAACGCCCTTCGTATACGACCGCTCAGGACTCTTCCTGGCCGACGTGAACGGTAACTTCGTCGTCGTTGCAGTGCGTGACGACACGCCGGCATCAACGGCGGGGCTCGCCAAAGGCGATACAATTCTTTCGATCGACGGCAAGCCCTCGTCGAGTTACACGCTTCCGCAGCTCCGCACGCTGCTCATGGGAGAGCCGGGCACGGCCCTTCAACTGCACGTCCGCACCGGCACCGCCGAACGTGACGTGACGCTGACGCTCGAGAATTACATCTAGGCGTCGTCGTTCGCGACGATAGCGTTTTTGAGGGTTTCACCGTTGCCGACGCTGTAGGCGGCTCCGACGATGCTGTCGCGCACGTCTCCGCCCTCCCCGATGATCGCGTTCGCCCATATGATCGACCGTTCGACGCGTGCCCCGCTCGCGACCAGCACTCCCTCTCCGATCACCGTCGGCCCTACGACAAATGCACGCGGACCGATACGCGCGCCCGAGCCGATCCATACGGGCCCATCGAAGTTCGCATCCACCGAAATCTTGGCATCCGGCGCTTCCCACTCAGCGTCCGTCTCCGGCAGTGTAAACCTCTTCAAGAGCAGATCCTCGGTGACGCGGCGGTACTCGCCCGGAGTGCCGATGTCGCACCAATACGCGTCAGCCTTGAATCCATAGAACGACGCTTCGTCCTCTTGGAGTTTCGGGAAAACCTGCTTCCCAAAATCATACACGGTGTCGGCGGGGATCCGATTGAAGATTTCCGGCGAAAAAACATAGACCCCCGTATTGACGAGACGGCTGCGCTCCGTACCGGGCTTGGGCTTCTCTTGGAAACCGACGATCTTCCCGCGATCGTCAAGAACCACGACGCCGTACTCGCGAACGTCGTCGCGTTCGACGAGACCGATCGTTGCGAGCGCCTTGCGCTCACCGTGGAAGGCGACGAGTGCCTGCAAATCCAGGTTCGTCACATCGTCGCAGCCGATGACGACGAACGGGTCACTCTTCGCAAGGAACGGCTGCATGAGCTTTACCGCACCTGCGCTGCCGCTCAGCGCGGGCTCGTCCAGATACTCGATGCGCACGCCGAAACGGGAGCCGTCGCCGAGCGCATCGCGAATGTCTTGCGCGAAATAGAAGAGATTCGTCGCGATCTCGCTGATGCCGAAGCCTTTGAGATAGCGAATAACGTGCGCGATATTCGGCTGTCCCAGGACGGGAACCAGCGGCTTCGGCACGGTCTTCGTCAGTGGATAGAGCCGCGTCGAGAGGCCGCCAGCGAGGATCATCGCTCTCACGACGCGGTCCTCTTACGCAGCCGGAGCGCGTCGAGCACAACGAGACCGACGAATGCGGGAAGCGCCAACTGTCTGCGCCACCTCCTCGGCTCGCGCATGAGCCGGTACAGCCACTCGAGGTGCAGGCGCCGCCACGAGACCGGCGCTCGTCTCACGCGTCCGCCGATCACGTCGAGCGAGCCGCCGACACCGATGCCTACACCGCAGCCCGTCTCCCCTAGGTGCGCCGCCAGCCAATACTCTTGGCGCGGAAATCCGAGGCCGCAGAAGAGCACCTTCGCTCCACTCGAGCGGATGGCGCGCGCAATCGCTTCGCTTTCGGCATCGGCGAAGTAGCCATTGCGCGCACCGGAGATCACCAACCCCGGATGGCGCTGTTTCAGCGCTTGCGCCGCATCGTTCGCCACGCCTTCGGTGCCGCCGAGGAAATAGACGCCGCCGCCTTCACGCGCCATTGCGGCACACACCTGCTCGATGACATCGACGCCCGTCACGCGTGCGCGCAGCTTCGCCCCGTGGCGGCGCGCAGCCCAGAGTACGCCCACGGTGTCGCAGAGCGAGAGCGCGCTTGCGTTGACGATCTCGCGAAAGCGTGCGTCGCGCTGCGCATGGACAACCATCTCCGTGCCGAGCGTCACGACCTGGGAAGCAGTGTCGCCCCGTGCGAGCCCCGTGATGCGCGACGTTGCTCCTTCCAGCCCAATATCGTCCAGCTTGCAACCCAGAATGAACACTACGCCGGTCCTTCGACTTCGCTCACTGAGTTTACCCCGAGCGCGCGAAGCGCAGATGACAAGTGCTAGCGCTCGCTGTGCTCTCGCTGACGGTCCGGAAGATACGCGGCCAGCAGCGGTCGTAATCGCTCCGCTACCGTCGCGGGAACTCTGTCCAAGGGCAAGCGGCATTCACCGACCTCAAAGCCTAACTGCGCCATTGCCCACTTGATCGGGATCGGGTTCGTCGTCGCAAAGATCGCGTCGAAGAGCCCAAGCAACGAGGCGTTGATGCGCGCAGCCTCAGCGATGTTGCCGCTGCAAAAGGCGTCGAGCATTGCGCGGTACTCGCGCGAGCAAAGGTGTGAGGCGACGCCGACGATACCGTCGCCGCCGAGCGAAAGCGTCGGGAGGAAGAGATGGTCGTCGCCAGACCACACGATGAAGCCATTCGGACGATCGCGAATGATGGTCGCGATTTGCCTCAAGTCGCCGCTCGACTCTTTCACGCCGACGATATTCTTCTTGCGCCGTGCGATGTCGAGCAGAGTCTCCGGCAACATATTCGCGCCGGTACGCGACGGGATATTGTAGATGACGATCGGGAGGCTCGTCGCATCGGCAATCGCGCAGAAGTGCGCGATCATACCGCTCTGCGGCGGCCTGTTGTAGTACGGCACGACGGCGAGAATTGCATCGGCACCGGAGTTCTCCGCTTCACGGACCGAGCGAACGGACTCGCGTGTGTCGTTCGAGCCCGCGTTCGCCATGACAATCGCTCGCCCCGAGATCGCCTCCTTCACCGAGCGTATGAGAGCCGCGCGCTCAACCTCGTCGAGTGTCTGTCCTTCACCGGTCGATCCCGCGACAACGAGACCGTCGTTCCCGCGCCCGACAAGCCAGCGAGCCAGACGCTGCGCTTCCGCGAGATGCACGCCGCCGCTCGCATCGAACGGCGTCACCATCGCGGTGAGGATTTTACCGAGATCCCTCATGTAACCGGATCTCCTACGTCGAGACGGAAGCGGCTGTGCGCGGCCTGCTCCGCTCGGACGCCATCCTCAGCGGGAACGAGGACCGAGATCGTGACGTTGCTGTCGGTGCAGTGAATGATTTCGACGTTCGCCTCTGCCAGCGCGGAGACGAGCTCGTAGATCACGCCGGGCGCCTCGCGCATACCGTTCCCGACGACGGAGAGCTTCGCGCATCCTTCGCGCACGCGCACGGCGAGATTCAGGTCGCCAAGAAGACGCCGCACCTCCGCGCCTCGGTCGCCTTCGACGACGAACGCGACACCAGCCTGATTGATCGTCACTTGATCGATCGAGATGGCGCCCTGCGCGATGCGCCGGAACATTTCGAGCTCGGTCTCCATGCGCATCGTGGGATGTTCGATGTCGCCTCGTATCACGCGAATCCAGGTCAGGCGGTCGGAGAGCGCAACGCCGGTCACCGGGCGATGGTGATCGACGCTCTCGTCGACGAGCGTCCCCTCATCGGTCTCGAGTCCACGGATACGATACCGCGTTCCGGTCCGATGCGCGTAGTCGGCTGCCTTCGAGTGCATCACCTTCGCACCGTGCTGCGCGAGCTCGCTCACCTCTTCCAACGTCGCGCTTTCGATCGTGCGCGCGCCCGGAATGCGCCGCGGGTCGGCGGTCATCACGCCGCTGACGTCCGTGTAGATGTCCGTGCGCTCCGCGCCCAACCCGTGGCCGATCGCGACTGCGGAGAGGTCGGTGCCGCCGCGGCCAAGCGTTACGACGACGCCGTTCTCGCTCGCGCCTTGGAAGCCCGCGACGACCGGGACGACACCGCGTGCGAGCAGCTCGCGTAACGGTTGGGGATCGACTCGCCGAATCGTCGCGTCTCCAAAGCGCTCGTCGGTGACGATCCCTGCCTGCGCCCCCGTCACGGCGACCGCAGCGCACCCGTCTTCGTCGAGCTCCTGAGCAAAGATCGCTGCCGCGATCATCTCGCCGGTTGCGAGCAAGAGATCCGCGTTGCGCGAGGGCCCTGCACCATCGACGAGCGCGAGCAGCGAATCGGTCGCGTACGGCGCAGGCGCGCGTCCCATCGCTGAAACGACGGCAACGACGTCGAAGCCCTCCTCGAGTGCCTCACGCACACGCTGTCGCGCAAGCGCGCGCTGCTCCTTCCCGGCAAGCGACGTACCGCCGAACTTGAGGACGGCGAGGCTTTTCACGGCGCTCAACGCACGTAGCCCTTCGCGAGCAGGAGCTCCAGAATCTGCACGGCGTTCGTCGCGGCGCCCTTACGGAGCTGATCTCCCACGCACCATAGGGCGTACTCATTGCCGCCCAGTGCGCGAAGCCGCGCAACGTGGACGTCATCGGTGCCTTCGACCTCGCGTGGCGTCACGATCCCATCGCGATGGAAAACGATTCCCGGTGCGCGCTCGAACGCAGCGGCGAGCTCTTCGACGCTCGTCTCCTGCTCGGTCTCGAAGAAGACCGCCTCCGAGTGTGCGGTGCGTACCGGAACCCGAACGCAGAGGGCGCTGATCGCGAGATTCGGAAGGCCGAGAATCTTTCTCGTCTCCTCGCGCACCTTGTGCTCCTCACCACTTTCACCGTCCGGGTCGATCGCGCCGATGCGGGGGACGGCGTTCTCGGCCACCTCGCTCTCGCCGCGGTCGAACGCGTCCAGCGCGGCTCGCCCGGCGCCGCTCACGGCTTGATACGTTGCGACGCGCACGCTACGCAGCCCGGCTGCGTCGCGCACCGGCGCGAGTGCCGCGCAGAGAATGATCGCGGTGCAGTTCCCTACCGGAAACAAACGCTGCTCCGCATGTACGTTCTCCCCGTTGATCTCGGGCACGAGCAGCGGCACGTCTGCACGAAGGCGAAACGTCGCGCTATTGTCGATCACGACCGCCCCATTCGCCGTCAAGAACGGAACGTATTGCTCGCTCGCATCCTCGCCGCCGGCGAAGAACACGACGTCGAAACCGCGCAGAGCGTCGGCGCTCGTTGATGAAACGCTCAGCTCCTCCCCTCGAAAGCTGATGCCGCCGGTGCGCGCTCGCGAAGCGAAGGCCGCGACGTGGTCGACCGGAAGCGCACGCTCCTCAAGCACGCGCAGCAGCGTTTCGCCCACGGCGCCCGTTGCTCCGACGACCGCTACGCGGATGGCGCCGCCTCCGCATCGAGCAGTACATCACTGCCCACGACGAGGTGGTCGAGCTTCGTCACCGCGCGCACGGCAGCGATCATCCCGGGAACGAAAGCTTCACGGGAAAGCGAATCATGGCGGATCGTCAATACCTCACCGTCGTTGCCGAGCAATACCTCTTGGTGCGCCACCAGCCCACGCAGACGAACGCTATGAATCGGGATGTCACCGTTGCGACTGCCCGCCTCGATACGCTGCTTCGTCAGGAGCGCGGTGCCCGACGGCTTGTCCTTCTTTCCATCGTGATGCAGCTCGATGATCTCGATCGTTGGGAAGAAACGTGATGCTTCGGCTGCAAAGCGCAGCATGAGCGCAGCACCAACGGAGAAGTTCGGCACGAGCATTGCGCCGATCTTTCTCTCGTCCGCCTCACGCGCGAGTGCCGTTCTGTCGAAATCGCTCCAACCCGTTGCGCCGATAACCGGCCGAACGCCGCGTCGCAGCGCATCCATCGCAATGTCCACGGACGACGGATAGACGGAGAGATCGAGAAGCACATCCGGCTTGGTCTCGTCGAGCAGTATCTGCAGATCGTCGTAGAGCGGTTCCTGCTGCGCTCCATCGAGCGCACGTACGAGACCGCCTACATACTCGAGGTCGTCGGCCCCTTGCAGCGCCGCGCACGCAACGCGGCCCATACGTCCAAGCGCTCCCGCAACCGCAACTCTGATCAAATCTTCTCTAACGGCGCGTACTTGAGCATGAGCATCTTCTGCCCGACGTTGGGGAAGTCGATCGTGACGAGGCCGTCACCACCGGCGCCGACGACGCTCGCGATCTTGCCCTCGCCCCACTTGGGATGGCGGACACGGTCTCCGGCACCGAGCTGCATGTGCATACCCGCGCCGGCCGTCTCATGAATTGCAACCTCGCGCCACCGCCCTCCGGTCGCGCGCGGCAACTGTACGGTCTCTGCTTCCAGGAACTCCAACCCGGGCATCTCTTCGAGAAACCGCGAGCGTGGATAGGCATAGCTATTGCCGAAAAGCGCGCGCCGCTGCGCGTAGGTCAGGTAGAGGCGCTCCACCGCTCGTGTGATGCCGACGTAGGCGAGGCGCCGCTCCTCCTCTATCTCACCGTCCTCGCCCTGCGAGCGCGAGTGCGGGAAGACCCCCTCCTCGAGCCCGGTGAGGAAAACGCTGGTAAACTCCAGGCCCTTTGCGCTGTGCAGGGTCATCAGCGTCACGTAGGACGTGTCCTCCTCCAGCGCGTCGATGTCGCTGACCAGGGCGATGTTCGAGAGGAATCCGGCGAGCGTCGGCTCGGGGTCGTTCTCTTCGTACTCCCGCGCAACGCCGATGAGCTCCTGGAGATTCTCCAGGCGCGCTCGAGCGTCGTTGCTCTCCTCCGCCTGGAGCTCGCGGATGTACCCCGAGCGCTCCATGACGGCGACGACCAGATCGGAGACGGAAAGCTCGCCGATGCAGTGACGCAGTTCCGCGATGAGCTCTGCGAAGCGCTCCAACTCCTTCAGCTTCTTCGGTACGGCGCTACGAAGCACGACGTTGTCGAAGATCGCCTCGCCAACCGACATCGAGGCCGCGCTTGCCGCCTGTACGAGTGCACTCAGCGTCTGTTGTCCGATACCGCGCCGCGGCACGTTGACAATACGCTTAAACGCGATTGCATCGGCAGCGTTGAGCACGTAGCGCAGATACGCAATGACGTCCTTGATCTCAGAACGCGCGTAGAAACCAACGCCGCCGATCACACGATAGGGAATGCCGTCGGAGAGCATCGCCTCCTCGAAGACGCGCGACTGCGCATTCGTGCGATAGAGCACGAGAAAATCGTGATACGCGGCACCGTCGCGAACGGCGCTCTTCACTTGCTCGACGACGTACCGCGCCTCATCGCGCTCCGTCACCGCCTGGTAGACGAGGATCGGATCGCCCTCGCCGCGTTCAGTGAAGAGATGCTTCGGCGCCCTCGACCGGTTGTTTGCCACGAGCGCGTTGGCTGCGTCGAGAATACGCTGCGTACTGCGATAGTTTTGCTCGAGCTTGAAGACCGTCGCTCCAGGGAAGTCTTCTTCGAACCGTAGGATCATTCGGTGATCGCTGCCGCGCCACGAGTAGATCGACTGATCGTCGTCGCCGACAACCGTCACGTTGCGATGCTTCTCGCCGAGGATTGAGAGCAGGCGGTATTGAGGAAGATTGACGTCTTGGTACTCGTCGACAAGGATGTACTGGAACTTGCGCTGGTAGCGCTCGCGAACGGCTTCGTCGGTTTCGAACAACTCGATCGTGGACAGTATGAGATCGTCGAAGTCGAGGCTATTCGACGAAGCCAAGCGGCGCTGATACTCTTTGTAGATCGTGCCGAAGCGCTCGCCGATCGGCGTGCTCTGCCGCTCCAGATAGCGATCTGGGGAAAGGAGCGCCGTCTTCGCCACGCCGATCTCGTGGAGGCACGCGCTGGTCGAGAGTTGCCGCTCGTCTCTGTCGAGATCGTCGAGAATCTCTCTGAGGAGCTGGCGCTGGTCGCTCTCGTCGACGATAGCGAAACTCGGCTCGATACCGATGCGGCGACCCTCGCGGCGCAAGATGCGCACGCACATCGCGTGGAACGTCCCCGCCCAAATGTCGCGCGCCGCCGCGCCGACCATGCGCTCGAGACGAGCTTTGATCTCGCCGGCAGCTTTGTTGGTGAACGTCAGCGCGAGAATACGATCCGGAGCGACACCGAGCTCCTGCAAGAGGTACGCGATGCGATACGTGATCACACGCGTCTTTCCGCTCCCTGCACCGGCGAAAACCAAACACGGGCCGTCGGTATGCCGAACGGCGGCGGATTGCACGTCGTTGAGAGCTTCGGTCTCCAGGATCATTTGCACTCAGTTCGACGGAGTGCTTGGAATGTCTTTTTGGCAGGCGTCAGTGAGCGACGGCGAGATTCGATTTCCGTCGAACGGCGAACGCGTACGCGGCGGAGAGCAGGGCCAGCGTCGATTCCGCGCCCATGTTCCGGTTCGCAGCACCTGCGGAGAGACCATCGTAGCAGCCTCCTCGGTGTTCCATCACGATTCCCTCGGAGTTGCGACCTTCGTACCATCCCATCGCCGTCCGGGCGGCTGCCCGATGCTGCGCTTCGCCTGTCGCGTCGAATGCCGTAAGCTCCGCGTCCACCATCGCCGCGGCTTCGAGAGGCTGCTGATCATACCGAGCCCGCTCGCCGCCGTGCCGATACCAGCCGCGGTTGCCAATCGGCACGAAGATCCCGTTCTCGAACGCGACAGATTCATAGAAGGACAGCGCCGACAGCCCACTTGCCGTGAAACGCGCACAGCTCAGGGCGGCTCCGGCGCGCAGCAGGGCTTCAGGAAGCCTCGCGACGTCGTAGGTCATCTCGTCGGCGAACCACCGCCAGCGGTCCTCGCTCGCCGCTTCGAGACGCTCGAGCGAACGCTCCGCCAGTGCCCGTAAAGCGGCAGCGTACGCTCGCGGCGCGCCCGCTTCGCAGGCGTGCGCGAGCCCCAGCATCGCGTACGCCTCGGCGTGCGGATACTCCAGCCATCCGACGGCCGCGAGACCGCGGCGAAAGAGCCGCTGCGCCACGCGTTTCCAGGCGTCGTCGCCGGCGAACCGGATCGCGTAGCCGAGGCCCCAGAGCGCTCGTCCGTTGCTGTCGTGCGTGCCGAGGTCGTCGAGCCAGCGGCGATCGTACGACATGAAGTTGTGGAACCGGCCGTCTTCGCGCTGTGCATCCGCGAGAAACGAGAGATAGATCGACGCAAGCTTGCGCGCCTGCTCATCGTCCTGAATGACACGCAATCGCGCGAGAACGACGATCAGCGCGCGCGCGACATCATCGGTGCAATATCCGGTCGAGCGATTTGGGACGTTCTCGACGGCGTGTTGAATCACGCCGACGTCGTCGCTCAACGTGACGAGGTAGTTGAGCGGACGAAGTGCCTGACGCACTCGAGAAGCTAGGCGGTTCCGACGAGCTCGATCGAACTCGGCGGCACGAGCTCGCTGAACAGGCGCCCGTACTCTGCAGCAACACGTGGCCAGGTCATCTGACGCCCGAATCGATAGGCGCGCCGTTCCGTCGCACGCCGCAGTATCGGATCGTCGAGGAGCGTGATGACACGTGCCGCGATCGCGCTCGCATCTTTGAACGGGACGAGGAATCCGCGGCCGTAGGCCAAGAGTTCTTCCGCGTAGAGGTACGGCGTCGAGACGATCGCTTTACCGCAGCCGACCGCGTACGCGAGCGTGCCGCTGACGATCTGCGTCGGGTTGAGGTAGGGCGTGAGGTAGATGTCGGTTGCGCCGAGATAACTCACGATCTCGCTCAAGTCGAGATACTTGTCGACGAGCTCGACGTTGTATTGCAGCCCATACTCGCGCACGAGCTCGTGCAGCGACTCGCGATACGATTCTCCCTCCTGGCGGCGGACAACCGGATGCGTTTCCCCAAGAATGAGGTAGAGCGTCTCGGGGTGGCGCGCCACGACACCGCGCATCGCTTCGAGCGCGTATTCCAAGCCTTTCCCGCGGCTAATGAGACCGAAGGTCGATATCACGGCGCGCTGTCCGATACCGAAGGATGCCTTCTGCGGCAGCGTGCTTTGAAACGGAACATCGGGAACGCCGTGATGGATCAGGCGAAGCTTGTCTGGTTCGATGCCGTAGACGCGCTCGAGCAGCTCACGTCCAGTCTCGGAAAGCGAGACGACCTTCGTTGAATAGCGGCAAAGCTGCTGCGTTACGCGCAACATCTTTTCGTCAGGCTCGGGCAGCACGGTGTGCAGCGTAAGGACGACCGGCTTCGTAAGGTCGGCAAGTAAGTCGATCAGCCACTCGCCGCGATCTCCGCCGAACAGGCCGTACTCATGCTGGATGTTCAGCAATTGAGCCGGACCCTGGTTGATGAACTCGGCTGCGCGGATGTGGCTCGGGTGATCCATCTGACTGAGACGGGCCACGACTTCCGGAGGATAACGTCGTACCTCGCCGCCGGGCTCGTCGATCGCCACGACCTGGCTACGCATGCCAAACTGGCGGTCGAACGCCTCGACGACGTCGCGCGTGAACGTGGCGATCCCGCACTCGCGTGGCGGGTAGGACCCCAGAAAAATGGTGCGCGGGACGGAGCCGATACGGAGCGTCTGCAGCGATCCGGCCTTCATGGGTCGATTCTACCCTGGAAGACCTGAGACAAACTAGCCGGAGACCCCCTGCTAGCTACTTTTTGTGCTCGCTCAGCCTACTGCCCGGAGCAACCTCGACCCCGTCCGCGATCACGTAACCGTGGCCTACGACGCTCCCAGCGCCCACCTTTGCGCCCGAGCCGACGCAGACGCCCGAGGCAAGGATCGACTCTTCGACGGTCGCCCGGGGGCCTATACGAACGTCGTCCCAAAGGACTGACTCGCGGATCACTGCCCCGGCTTCCACGTGACAAGCTCGCCCGAGCACGACATTCGGGCCCACCGTCGCCGTCGGATCGATCGTCGTACCCGCGTCGAGATGCACCGGCGCGACGATCCCCCGCCGATCGCGCAGCCCCGCAACTCCTTCTCCCGTGATGCCCGGCTCAACGAGCAACGGCATGATGCCCGCAAGCACGTCACGGTGCGCGGTGAGGTAGTTCTCCGGCCGGCCGAGATCGATCCAGTAATCGTTCGTAACGTGCGCGTAGAGCTTCTTGCCTGCGGCTATCAACTGCGGAAAGGTTTCGCGCTCGATCGAGACGGGCCGTCCGGCGGGAATCGCATCGAGCACCTCGCGTTCGAGCAGATAGGTCCCCGCGTTGATGTCGTTGCCCGGCGCCGTTCCCGGCGGAGGTTTTTCGATGAAGGCAGAGATAGCGCCGTCGGCATCGTGCACGACGCAACCGAATGCAGATGGGTCTTCGACTTCGATCAGATGCAGCGAACCGACGCCTCCCTTCTTCTTATGGTACTGTATCATCGCGCGCAAATCGAGGCTGGTGAGAATATCGCCGTTGAAGACGAAGAACGGGCCGCGCACGTGCTCTTCCACGTTCTTCAGCGCCCCCGCGGTACCGAGCGGCGTCTCCTCGATCGCATACGTGATGCGCATATCCAAGCGCGAGCCGTCGCCGAAGTACTCCGTGATCGCCTTGGGCATATATCCGGCTGCGAGAATGACGTCGGTGATGCCGGCTTCATAGAGCCGCTCCATGCTCCTCGCAAGGAACGGCACACCCGCAATCGGCACCATCGGTTTCGGCGTTCCGTACGTCAGCGGGCGAAGGCGCGTGCCTTCGCCTCCCACGAGAATAATCGCCTGAACCTCGGACATAGGTCACAGAGAATGCCTGCGCCGTGGCAAGTTTTCCTGCCCACCAGTTGGCACACATACTGGTACAATTCATTGCATGAGGGCGAAGTACGATTGGCTGGCGGTGCAACGCTACTACGAAGCTGGGCACGGCGTGAAGGCATGCGCCAAATACTTTGGATTTACAATCAGAGGCTGGAGGCCGTCGCGACAGGACGCCTTACGCTTCCCTTATCGCCATTCACCGATCGAAGGCGTCGCCACGACTGGGCTGCAATCCAGAAATGCTATGACGCAGGGGACTCCATGTATCGCTGCATGGAGAAGTTCCGATTCTCGCGTGCAGCCTGGTCCAAAGCGACGGGGTACCGCAGAATAAGTGCGCGATCCAAATCGATCACGTCAATGGAAATCGCCACGATCACCGTCTCGAAAACCTGCGCATGCTATGCCCCAACTGCCACAGCCAAACAGAAACGTGGGGCCGGAAATCCGCGCGAAGCGCTCCAGCCCTTGCAAGGCTCAGTCGCGACGTCGTAGTATAGTGAGCCGGAGACCTTCCGGGGTGGCCAAGTTGGTAAGGCGTCTGACTCTGAATCAGAAGATCGTTGGTTCGAGCCCAACCCCCGGAGCCACGGCCCCATCGTCTAGAGGCCTAGGATGCTACCCCCTCAAGGTAGAGACGCGGGTCCGAATCCCGCTGGGGCTACCATCCATAGCAGAGCCGCCGTTATAGCGGCTCTTTCGCTTTATCACTTTGTTTCGCGCGCCGAAGGTTTCAGTTTGACTGTGGCAGTTTGGGCATAGCATGCGCAGGTTTTCGAGACGGTTGTCTGTGTTAATGCCGTTAACGTGATCCATCTGGATGCAAAGTCTCTTGCCTCGCCATTCTGATAGGCCGCACTCGCCGCATTTCTCTTCGAGGATACCCGCCTCAATTAGCCGCCTTTTGAGCGTTGAATTGTTGCGTCCGTCGCGCAGCATCTTTGCGAGCGGCCATCGCTGACCGCGCGCCTTGATCGCGCCTCGCTTAACGGCGAGCTGCCATGTGGCCGCCGCAAAACCGAAGCGATCGCGGCACTCGCGATACGCGTGGCCTTCTTCGTAGTACCGTTGGATCGCGGCCCAATCATAACGAACCCTTCCGCCGCGGTTTTGCATCTGGGGTGCGACAACCGCCCCGCGTGCGACTGCCTTATGCCACGCATCAGCGTGAAACCCAAACTTCTCGCAACACTCTTCAATCGTGTGCCCAGCCGCTCGGTATTCGCGAACTGCTTGCCAATCGTATTTACACCCAGCCATGGCGAGATGATCGCACAGGTGTGTGCCACCTGGTACGCACTGTAGAATTCCACGCGAAACTAGTGCTACGGAATGCTGCGGCAGCGGTTCACGACATCGATGATCGCGGGTGCGACTTGACCCTCTGCGTTTTGCTCAACCTGCATCTCGGCCGCGAGGGCTCGCGAAAGCGCGACGCGAGTCGGAGTCGGTCCACCCGCGGGGCAATCATACGGATCGCATTTCGACGCAAGATCGTAGAGCTCGTTCGTCTCGACCGTACTGGAGAGCATGTTCAAAACACGGCGTTGCTCGGCGGCGACTGCCTGTAAGCGTACGCGAGCGAGGGCGAGCGATTGTTGGTCGTCGCTAACCGGCCGGCTCGAAAAGTGTTGCGTATCGTTGAGCAATGCGTCGATCCGATCAAGGTTTTTCGCGAGCGCATGAACCAACTGGCTCATTTGAACGTCGTCCATCTCCGACGACATGCCCGCCCCTCCCGTCCCGCCCGGGCTTCGCGGATCGGTGATCGCGTCGAAGTTGACCTTGGCCATCATCTGCTGCCCCTGCGTGATGAGGTTGTCGTTCGTGCGCAAGCCGATGATGGCCGGCGCAAGATTCTCCCGCAACGCGGGGCAGAGCTCGCTAATCGTCACTCGCTGAATCACCTTGAGCGGCGTCGGGGAGGGCGTGGGCGCCGCCGGCGTCGCACAGAGCGAGAGGGCAGCTACTGCGATGAGGACCATGCTCTTCCTTCCTCTTATGCCGGGATCGAGCCGTGAACTGCTGCTGCTAACTTCTCGATCGCGTCGTAAATCGCATCCAACGTGACCGCGGAGCCGGCCGAACCGCGAGCCGAGGCCGCGAGAACATCGAGGGCGCCGGCAACGCTCTGGGCGAGCTGCGCGATCGCGCTTGATTCGTCGGGCGCGTACGATTCACCCGAGCGCTTCGGGCCGAGCACGAGTGCTCCTATGAGACGACCGCGTGCTACCATAGGATACGCGAACTCACCGTCGATGCTCGTTTCGTAGGTATGAAGATCGACGGCGGCATGCCGCGCGCGCAGTGCAACGAGCGCGGGATCGTTCTCGCTCACGGCGCCGTACGCTCCCGCCCCGTCGTCGAGGAGTATCCGAACAAACGCCGCGTCGGCGTGCTTTGAGAGCTCCGACGCGGTGCGGTCGAGCAAGACGCTTTTCTCCGTGATATACGGCGCCTCGCGGGCGAGCGTGCGAATCGCCTCTTCGTCCTCGCGGCGCTTGCGAAAGAAGATTGTATCAACGACGTGCTCGACGCGAGCGTGCACGAAGCGAATCGAGAGGCCCAGGCACAACGCGAGGACCCCGGTCACGGCGACGTTCGCTGAACGACTCGCCGTCTGTAGCCAAGCGGAAAGTAGCCATTCGGCGAGGACGAACGCGCCGACGAGCACGAACGAGACGCCGGCGAAAATTACGGTGCGGTTGAGCGCGAATCCAACGTCGAGCAACCGCCGATTGAGCAGCGCGTACGTCATGCCCAACGGTGCGACAAAGACGCAGACGGTCTGAATCTGAACAAGAGTGAGTCCCTGCGCAACGCTCGGCACGAGTGCAAGCAGGTCCGTCGCGATTGCAACGACGTACGGAAAACCAACGGTAAGCAGCGTCCATGTGATCCGGCTGCGCTCCTGACCTCGCACGGCCCCAATGGTCGCGATCGCGCAGAGGAGAGGAAAGAGCGGCAGCAATGCGCCGAGGATCGTCGCGGGAAACAGGCCGTTCAGAAGAGGGCCTAGCGGATCCACGAACCCGCTCCACCGCGCCCAAATCGTTACGAGCCCATATGCGAAGGCGATCACCGCAGTGAGCCACGAGAGCGCCGCGAGGATACGGCGCATCGCGCTGGGCGGACGCGCGAAGAGCAGCGCGTAGACGGCCAACAACGGCCATGCAAAATCGCTAAGGGGCTCGCCGAGCACGTTCCCGGCAATCTGCACGCTGATAGAGGGCGAAACCCACGCCCCTGATTCCACCGAGAGCTGCCCGCTTGCGTAGAGGAGCACGAGCAGGATACATAACACGCGCGCCTCTTTGCTCTCCGGGCGTCGCCACGCGAGAAACGCTGCAAAGAGCAACGCCCACAACGTGCCGACGACGAAGAACTGAGCGTGCCACGGCACGTACCAGTGCGCCGGAACGTAGGTAATGGTTAGCTTCTTTGTGCCGCGTATCACGTTCCGAGTGACGGGCTGCCCCGCGATCTTCGGACTGTAAGAGCGATACCGCGTCGCGGGCGCGATCGCGCGGAAGTCGATCAGGTCCCCTACACGGAAGCCCGCGTGCGCCGCAACACTACCAGGTATGACGTACGTTACGCGATCGACGAACGGCGTTCCAGAGGACGCGGTTCCATAACCAATCGGCGCCCCATAAAACCGGTAGGCGTTCACGACGGTGCAGATTTCGACCGCGATGCCGAACGCGCAGAGTGCGAGCAGCCATCGGCGCCAGAGGATATCGGAGCGGGTAAAACTCGCAGGAGCCCTGGCCATAGCACGCGATTCAGCTTGCGAGCGTGTGCCCCCTGTGCTCCGATGCGGGAGCTTGCATTCGATTGAGCGGCGCGACGCGGGGTACAATGCCGAGCATGAGACAGCTGGGAACCTTGCTCGCGCTTGCCGGGCTTTTCACGATACCGGCGTTCGCCGCCGAATGGGGCGGGATCACCGGGCGTGTGACGGACCTGCAAACCGGGCTGCCGATATCCAACGCACCCGTTCTCTTGTATCGCGCGACTGCGACGGGAAACGGCCCTTATCAACTGATGCGAGTCTGGACGAACGATCGCGGTTTCTTTGCGAAGTTACCGCTCGAGCCGGGACGCTACGTGATGATGGCGCGAGTTCCGGGACGTGTACAAGGTTGCGCCGTCGACGACATCATGGCGGGAGAAACGACACACGTGAACATCAAAGTTGGCTATCCGATGCTGACGTGTACCGGACCGCGGGTTCATCCTCAAGTGATCGATCCGAACGGCAGCGGAGATCTCTACATCAGATAAGAGATGCGCGAAGCCCCTCACGTTGCACCCTCCACGATGAGGGTGCAACGTTGCTATCGGGAATAATAGTCGCTGCTAAGAGTGCGTAAAGCACTCATCTCGTCGAATGTTCTCTACAAGACGCACGCATTCCTGAAAATGCCAAGCGCAACAATGGTTTGCGCGACACCTGGTCGCACACGACGCTCGTCTTGCATCCTCGGGAGGCAAGCCTAACGCTCATGTAACGATGTGATGGCACAGCCGATGACCTCCCTACGGAGGGACCATCAATGCGAGCGATCGTCAGTGCCATTGCTCTATCTTTCTCATTTACGGGCATCTCGTTTGCCGTCGCCGCGGCAGACCAACCTGTTCCGCCAGCTCTCTCAAGCATGGCGCCCGCAGACGAATACTTCGGGCGTCATCAGGAAAGCGTGCTCGAGATCCGCAATCGTCTCGACGCTCTCGATGAACAGGGTACCGGCGTGACGCTGGACCCGGGCGTCATCGGTGAGCTCGACGACCTCACCGACGCGATCTGCGACTGGCAGCAGAAGTATCCGGCCGACCCGTGGCTGCCGCGCAGTATGCGGCGGCTTTTACTCGACTATCAGCGCGCAGGGTACGCATCGTCATCGGATGCGCTGCACATCGTCGCCTTGCTGCAATCAAAGTATGACGACACAGATACGGCGGTTGCGCTCAGCCAGGTTTTCGCACCCGGCGCGAACGCACCTCAGGAAGCGCAGCAGGCGATCTCCGTGCACGGAACCGTCGTCGATGCCGACAGCGGTGAGCCGATTGCCGGTGCAGTCGTCATCGTCACCCAAGGCGACGCAAATAGCGATCTCAGCTCGGCCCCGTATGGGACGACGGGCGACGACGGCTCGTTCGTCATAGCAGATCTTCCCGCGACGACACTGAGCGTGACGGTCCGGCCTCCACCCGACAGCGGCTACGAACCTTACTCGTTCACGGTCGACGGCTCGGCGGGCGATGTCGACACCGGCGTCATCCAACTCGTGTTCGAAGAGTAGTCGGCTTCTTCTTCCGGCGGGCGCGGAGGTTTCCATGATGCGACGACGGCTTCGGGGGAGCCGTCGAGCGCGCTCTTGAGCCGCTCTACCCATGCCTCAGTATACAGGTAGTCGCGGTGCGCGCGATCGTAGACGCAGTAGGTGGCATCGGTTCGCGCCGGATCGGGTGCGTTTCCATGCGGGCGAATTCCGAAGTGCCGCCATGCCAGCATATGATAGTACAGCGAGAACGCCGGAAAGGTCTCTTGCACTCGTGACACGACTTCGCTCGCCTTCAAACGGTTGACGTTGATCGCCTCGACGTGGCGATCGCGGATAATAACACGCGCGTTCTCCACCGCCTCCGCCTCCTCCGCCGAGAGCTTCGAGACGTCAACGAACTCGACGGGAAGATCCCGTCCTGCCGGCGACGCTTTCGGCATGAGGTAGATACGAAAATCGTACGCCTCGCTGACCCGAACGGCAGTGTCGAGCCGAGCTTCAAAGCTTTCGATGAAACGCAAGACCGAATGCGGTGCCTGCTCGTACGTTCGCTCTAACAGCTCGGGAGATTCTTGAGTCAACGAAGAGAGGAAGATCGGAAATCGCAGGGCGCTCGCGAGCGACTGTCGCTCCCCAAACTCCGCCGCGAGCGTTTTCTCGAAGTTCACCAGGATGGCATGAAGCTTCCCGGAGACGAGGGCCTCGATGATCTGGAGCCGTTTTCGGCTGAAGCGATGCTCGATGCGCGATCTCAAGCCAAGCAAGAACTCGATGTTTGACCGAAGCGGATCGGTACTGTCGGGAATGTAGTGCGCAAGGAGGGCTCCCAGGTCTCCGCTGCTCGCCTCCTTGCCGCGATGCTCTTTTGCGGCAATGGCCCGCAGCAAGTGTAGCCATGCACGGAACATGTGCGCGAGAAAGGCGTCAAGATTTCTCTCGCGCCTGTCATTGAAGAGATCGCAGGCGAGCAGTGCTTCCTCACGCGCCGCCCGGAGGTCGTGCATGCAGGAGGGTTTCTCTAGACCCGCGGGCTCTCCCGTACTTACCGGCGAGATGCATAGCAGACGGCACCGATCGCAGCGAGCGCCGTCAAAGCGACGAGCAGCGCAGCGCCGGTCCGCGCAGCCTGTTCGCGACGCGCGCCCGAGTCGCCGCGATAGCGCCGCTCGGGCAGAGGATCGTGTCGCGCAGGTGCACCCACGATCGCCATGTGGAGCACCTCGACCGGATGCAACGCTTCCCGTACCGTCGACTGCGCGATCTGCTCGCGGCAGCTGTAGCCGTCGGCCACAATCAGCATCTCATCGTCTGCGTTTCGCACGGACGGCAGCAGGACACGCTCACCGACAGCCATGGAAACATCGTATCGATTGCGCTCGAAGCCGTAGGCTCCCGCCATCCCGCAACATCCGGTATCCGGTACATCGCACTCGAGCCCGATCGTGCGCAGGAGCTGTAGCTCCGTTTCCTTCTCGAGCACGGATTTGTGGTGACAGTGCTGATGAACGAGCGCGCGCCGTACGAGTTTGGGTGTGCGGTATTCCGGTGCGCGGTGCGCGAGGAACTCGGAGAGCAAGAGCGCGTGAGCCGCGAGGCGCCGTGCGTCTTCGTCGTTCCCCAGCAGATTTGTGAGCTCGTCACGAAAGACGGAAACGCAGCTTGGCTCGAGCCCGACGACGTACACATCGTGACGAACCGCGTCGCGCAGCTCTTCGAGCGTCGCTCGTAGCATGCGCTTCGCCGTGTCGAGCATCCCGTAATCGTAGAGCGGGCGGCCGCAGCAGAGGCTCTTGCGTGGGATCGTGACGTAGAAGCCGGCGTCCTCTAAGACGTGGACCGCGGCTTGGAGCGTCTCCGGATGGAAGTACATATTCCACGTATCGGGCCAGAGTATGACGCGTTGCGCGCCGCGATTGCGCGGTGCACGCTGCGAAAACCAACGCCGAAAGCTTTGTTGCGCGAAGAGCGGCGCCTGACGTTGCGGCGCCATCCCGATCGCGTGCTTCAGAGCGCTGCCGAGCAGCGGCGCGTGCGAGAGTGCGTTCGCGAGCCACGGTATCCACGACGCTGCGCGCGCCCACAGCATCATCAAGCCGAAGGCATACGCGGAAAGCGGACGCCGACGTTTCTCGTAGTAGTGCGAGAGGAACTCAGCCTTGTACGTCGCCATATCGACGTTCACAGGGCACTCGCTCTTGCATGCCTTGCACGCGAGGCAGAAGTCGAGTGCGTCTTTGACGCGCTCGTCTTGCCATCCGGCGGGGAGCGTTCCCGCAAGCAGCTCGAAGAGCAAACGCGCTCGGCCCCGCGTCGAGTACGCTTCTTCCTTCGTCGCCATGTAACTCGGACACATCGTGCCGCGATCGTGTTTGCGACACTTGCCCGTTCCGACGCAGCGATTCGCGGCGTATGCAAAGCTGCCATGATCGTCGGGAAACGTAAAGTGGGTTTTCGGCTCGTGCGGCTCGTAGTCCGGGCCCCAGCGAAGATCTTCGTCGAGCTTACGCGCGTGGACGACTTTCCCTGGATTCATACGATTCTGCGGGTCCCAGATGCACTTGAACTCCCAAAACGCGTTGACCAGCTCGTCGCCGTACATGATTGGCAGGAGCTCACCGCGCGCCTGGCCGTCGCCGTGCTCTCCCGAAAGGGAGCCGCCGTATTCGACGCAAAGATGCGCGGCCTTGGTGACAAAGGCTCGGTACTTCGCGATCCCTTCCCGTGTGAAAAGATCGAAGTTGATGCTGCAGTGAATGCAGCCTTGCCCGAAATGTCCGTACAGAGCGCCGGAGTAGCCGTACTCACGCATGAGCGGCTGAAACTTCCGTAGGTAGTCTCCGAGCCGTGCCGGCGCAACAGCCGCGTCTTCCCACCCCGGATAGTAGTCGCTTTCGTTCGGAACCTTTGCGGTAGCCGGGAGCGCCGCCTCGCGCATCTCCCACAGGCGGGCCTGCTCTTGCGGATCTGCGATGACGCGACCCCCGCGGAGCTCGCGCGCGCGCTCCTCTGCCTCTTCGCGCGTCGCTCCGCCGAACTCGGCCATGAGCCACGCGTGCCCTTGCGGAAGCAGCGCACGGTTCGCCGTCGACATGCCCTTCTTCTCCATGTCGATGAGGAGCATCTCGTCGAACGCTTCGAGCGCGAGCAGGTGGTACTGGTCGCAGCGCGCGACGTCGTCACCGGCAGCGGCGAGGTCTTCATATCCGAGAATTGCAAGTGCTCGATAGGGCGGGAAGTCTACGAGACGGCACGTCGCCTCGAGCACGGTCACGCAGGTTGACTCCGTTCCGACCAGCGCACGCGCGACATTGAACCCGTTTTCCGGAAGGAGCCAGTCGAGCCCGTAGCCGGAGACTCGGCGCGGAATATCGGGAAAGCGCAGACGGATGAGGTCGGCGTATTTGTTGCGCAGCGTAAGCAGCCGCCGATAGATGTCGCCGCGGCGGTCTCCCTGCGCGATGATGCGCAGTAGCTCCTCTTCGGTCGTCGAGCCGACGCGCATCCGTAAACCGTCGTATGTCAGGATCTCTAGCTCGTCGATGTTCTCGGCGCACTTTCCGGCCATGTGGGCGTGCGTGCCGCATGAATTGTTGCCGATCATGCCGCCGAAGGTATTGTTCTCGTGTGTTGCCGGATCCGGGCCGAAGACGAGTCCACGTGCAAGAGTCATCCGCTTCAGATCGTCGGTGACGCAGCCGGGCTGCACGCGAGCGCGCTTGTGCTCCCAGTCGATCTCAAGTACGCCGTGCATATACTTCGAGAAGTCGAGCACGACCGCGTCGTTGCAGCTGGAGCCGGCGAGGCTCGTGCCCCCGCCGCGCGAGAGCACAGGAACGGCGAAGCGACGGCACACCGCGACGCTGCGCGCGGCGTCATCTGCATCGCGCGGCAGTACGACGCCGATCGGCAGAAAGCGGTAGTTGGAGGCATCAGTCGAGTACATCGCGCGCGACCCAATGTCGAAGCGCACCTCACCGCTCAGCTCCGCGCGGAGCGCTCGCTCGAGCGCGGCACCGTCGACGCCCGAGATCCGGTCGAGCAGCGTGATCATCTATAGGTGGTCCGATGCGACAAAAGCTTGCGCGTCCGAGAGCGTTCCAAAGCGGTGAAAGTTTGTCTGCGCGATCTGCACGGTCGCGTGGCCTGCAAAGATCGCGTACCTGCCGCTGTAGGTTTGGCTCTCTTGTGTCATCGCCCAGTATCCGGGGAGCACTTCGGCAAGCTGCCCGCTGACGGTTCCTTGCGTCGCGTGTTCCGGCATCACGGTTGGTGAGTATGTATAGGCTGTGACATTGTAGGTTGCATCGTATCTGAAGCTTCCGTCTCCGTGCCCGTACGACCGATCAGTTGCGGTGAAGGTGATCGTACCCGGAGCCTTTTCGGCGTCGTTATAGTCCTTCGCGTACGCCGGTCGCCATGGTGCCTCAAACACGTCACCCGCTTTCGGATGCTCGTATGACTGCACCGTGCTTTGAATCTGTGACGTGCTCGCGTTCTTGCCGTTGATCGTATAGCTCAACATCCGTACTTCCACGAGCGCACCATCTTCGTAGATGGCGTCGAACGTGAAATCCTGCGTCTGGCCGCTCGGCCCCGCACGGACGTTAAAAACGCGATGGTAACGGCACGTGACGATGCCCTCCCCGCTGCGCTGGAACTGCTGAACGACTTGGGAAACGATGGGAGGAGGGATACCTAGGGGCATGCCCCACCTCATACCCACGCCGCCCGAAAAAAGCAAGAGGCCCGCACCTGCGGGCCTCTGCGACGATCTGGTTGAGGCCTATTTTGGCTCAGACCGAGAAGCCGAGTGGGCGGCGTGTACTTTGGTACATGAGCCCCGAGGCGACGACGGTCTGAGCCAAAAGAGTTAGTAAGGACAGTAGTAGCCGGTGTCGGGATCGTAGTACGGCACCCACTCGTAGCCGTCCCAGTACTGGCAGACGCCTGGATTCGCCTCATAGACGAAGACGTTCATGCCGAAGAGCGGCAGCCAGAATCCGTAAAAGCCGTCCCACCAAAGCCAGTTGGCGCCGCCCCAATAGTTATGCCAGTAGCCGTTGTACCAGCGCCCACCTGCGCCGTACACCCAACCTCCGCCATACGCGAGCGGGTGAACGGCGTAGTAACTACTGAGACTTCCTCGCGCCCCGTACGCGGCCGCACTCCGATAGCCACCGGAGGCCGTTCCGCGGTAACCACCGCTGTAGGACGACGCTCCGCGGTAGCCGCCGCTATACGACGACGCTCCGCGGTAACCGCCGCTGTACGATGGCGTGCTGCGGTAACCGCCGCTGTACGCGGGTGAGCCGCGGTAGCCGCCGCTATACGCCGGCGCGCTACGATAGCCGCCCGAGCTTCCGCGGTATCCGCCATAGGAACCGCCGCGGGCGCCGGACGAGTACGAGCGTCCGCCGCCGCCACGCGAACCGCCTCCGCCGCTGCCGTGCCCGTTCGCCGCAGCGGCCGGAACCGCCGCCAGCACCAAGCCCAGGACCGCGGCTGTGCTCAGCACATTCCTTAGATAGAGTATTACGCGATGTCTTTTCATCAGCGATCGCCTTTCTCGTCTGAGCCCCCAGCGGTGACCCGGGGGCCTTCACAGGTGAAAATCTAATTCGCTAACGCGCGCCATGGCGAAAACGTTCGCCTCGATGCGGCAAACGTACGGCCGGGCGCCGGTAAGGCTTCGGCAGGAGAACGAGCGAGCCTTTCGTACTTAGTAGGCCCACTTTTCGGCCTCCCGGATGGATCGGAGCATGAAACCTGACGACGAAATCGCGTTCCTTCGAGCACGCGATGATAGCCGCGTGAAGTACCGGCAGATTAGAAACCTGACTGCGCTGAAGGCGGTCTCGGACGGCAGCGCAGTGCTCAGGAACCCTCTGCTGGCTGCCGACATGAAATCACTCCCCGGTCTGATCGGAGTCTTCCAGCTCCACGGCCAGACATTGCGCCGCCTGCAAGAGCGCTACCCCGAAGACGAACGAATCGGACAAGCGATCATGTCGTGGGAGGATTGCAGCCGAGACCTGAGGAGTCCATGAAATAGCGCGTGTGACGATCGAGACGGTTGAGTCGCATACACAGGGCATGCCGACGCGCGTCGTCGTCGGCGGTGTCGACCCTATCCCGGGTACATCGATGTTCGAGAGGCGCGAGTACGCGGTTGCACACCTCGAGGGATTGCGCCGCTTTCTTATGTACGAGCCGCGCGGACACGGCTCGATGTCCGGCGCGATCCTCATGCCGCCGCTCGACCCGCGCGCGGATCTCGGCGTGCTTTTCATCGAAGTCACGGGGTTTCTTCCGATGTGCGGCCACGGCGCGATCGGCGTTTGCACGGTCGCCGTCGAACGTAAGCTCGTGCCGGTCGAGGAACCTGAAACCTCAGTCACGCTCGACACGCCGGCAGGCCTCGTTACGGCGCGCATCCAGGTCGAGAACGGGCACGCGAAAAGCGTCACGATCACCAATGTGGCCTCGTTCCTCGCGGCCCGCGATCTACTCGTCGACGTGGAAGGCTACGGTGCGCTGCCGTTCGACCTCGCGTACGGCGGCAATTTCTACGCGATCCTCCCAGCCAAGAGCCTCGGCCTAACCCTCGCGTTGGAAGAGGCACCAGAGGTCGTCGCGCGCGGCATGCAGGTGATGCACGCCATCTCAGACCAGCACGCCTTCTCCCATCCGCTCGAGCCGCGCATCGCCGAACTCCGCCACGTGCTCTTCACCGCACCGCCGACGCGCACCGATACCGACTCGAGGGCGGCGATCGTCCTCTATCCGGGAACGCTCGACCGCTCGCCGTGCGGAACGGGAACGAGCGCGAGAATGGCACAGCGCTACTTTCTCGGTGAACAGCGGCTGCGAGAGGAGTTTGTGCACGAGAGCTTCCTCGGGACGCCCTTCTTTGGAACGCTCATCGAAGAGATCGAGCTGACGCCGTCGGTTCGAGCCGTCATCCCAACGATACGTGGAAGTGCTTGGATCAGCGGCTATGCCACCTACGTACTCGAACCCGACGACCCGTTCCCACACGGATTTTTGATTCCGACGGCGTAAGAGAGGCCCATGCCGCAGTTCACCGGAGTGTACGTTGCCGTCATTACGCCCTTCACCAGCGAGGATCGTGTCGACCTCGACCGCTTGAGAGAGCACGTCTCGTGGTTAATAGACCAAGGCGTGCACGGCATCGTCCCTGCCGGCTCGTGTGGTGAATACGCGGCACTGAGCGACGCCGAGCGCACGGCTGTCGTCGAGAGTGTCGCAGAGGTCTGCAAGGGACGCGTGCCGCTCGTCGTCGGAACCGGCGCCTCCTCAACGCGCAATGCGCTACGCTGGGCTGAGCACGCCCGCAACTGCGGATCGGCCGGTATCATGGCGCTTCCGCCGAGCGCCTACCGCCCGAACAGACGCGAAATTCACGCGTGGTATGAGGCTCTCAACAGCATCGGGCTTCCGATCATCGCATACAACAATCCATTCGACACAACCGTCGATCTCACGCCTGACATTCTGAGCGAGCTGCAAGAACTCGAGAACCTCGTCGCGGTAAAGGAGTATTCCGGCGATGTCCGCAGGATCCCGGTTATTCTCGAAACGACGCGGCTTGAAGTCATCGTCGGTTGCGATGATCTTGCGCTCGAAGGCCTGCTCGCAGGCGCTACCGGATGGATCGCCGGGTTGACGAACGTCGTCGCGCGCGAGTCGATCGATCTCTACAACCTCGTGCAAGAGCGTAGGATCGACGAAGCATCGGCACTCTACAGCAGGCTGCTTCCACTGTTCCGCTACGATTCGCGTCCCACGTTCGTTCAGGCGATCAAGTTCGCGTTCGATCTCATCGGAAAGTCTGCCGGTGCAACCCGACCGCCGCGCCTTGCACTCGACGACTCGGATCGCCGCCTGATCACCGAGGCGCTCGATCCGTTCGTGACCGTTGCCCACCGCTGACGTCGCCGTCGTCGGCGGCGGTATCGTCGGCACCTGCGCGGCAATCGAGCTTCAGCGCCGCGGGCGAGCGGTAACGATCGTCGAACGAGACGAGCCCGGCGCCGGAACAGCGGCCGGCAGCGCCGGTTACCTCGCGTACGACGACATCTTCCCGATTCCGTCGCCGGCCATCGTTGCGAGCCTTCCGCGGATGCTCTTCGATCGTCACGGGCCGCTGGTCGTACAGACGCCGTACCTTCCTCATCTTGCCGGTTGGGGGTTGCGTTTTCTCGCTGCGGCTCGCCCGTCGATCGTCCGGCGCAGCATCGCTGCGCTCGCGCCGTTGAATCGTCTGGCCTCGCAGGCGCATCAGGACCTCGCCTCGCGCGCAGGCGCGCAACATTATCTCGTGCGCGAGAGCGTGCTCCACGTCTTTCGCACGGAAGCATCGCTTGAAACCGCCTCGAAGCTCATCCCGACGCTCGAGCGAGAGGGGTTCGAGGCAGGAATCGTCGATCGCGACGCCTTGCGCGCGATGGAGCCCGCCATTCGTAACGGCGTCGCGGGGGCGATCTCCTTCCCCGGCTCGGACCGCTGCACGAATCCGAGCGGATACGGCGCCGCTCTCGCGCGGCATTTTCGCGCGCAGGGTGGCAGCGTGATACGCGGCACCGCTCGTGCGCTCGAACCCTTCGGCGGCGGATGGATCGTGCGCGCCGATGAAGAGGAGCTGCTGGCGCCGCGCGTCATCGTCGCTACAGGAGCGTGGTCGCGTGCGCTGCTCGCCCCACTCGGGTACGGCGTACCGCTGGAGAGTGCTCGGGGGTACAACTTGATGCTCGGTCAGCCCGGGGTCACTCCATCGCGCACGCTGCTCTTCGAGGAAGATCACTTCTGTGCGACCCCGATGGAGGACGGGCTACGCCTCGCAGGCACGGTCGAGTTCGCAGGTCTCGAGGCGCCGCCGAACTTTTACCGTTCCGAGATGCTCTACGAGATCGCGCGAGGGTACATTCCGGAGTTGCGCCGCGACCCGGCGACGCACTGGATGGGGCATCGCCCCTCGCTCCCCGACTCGCTGCCCGTCATCGGCGAGCTGCCGAAACATCCCGGCATCATCGCCGCCTTCGGTCACGAGCGGCGCGGTTTGATGCAATCGGCGATCACCGCACGATGCGTCGCGGATCTTGTCGAGCGTAAGACGCCGCCGGTCGATCTCGCGCCCTTCCGAATCGACAGATTTTAACGCGGGCTGAGATCGATGGAACCGTTCGGACAAGGATGGACGCAGATCGGCGGGTTGGCGCTCGCGTTCGTTCTCTCAGCGATGATCGGTCTCGAGCGTGAGTACCGTCAGAAGAGTGCGGGGATGCGAACCTACACGATCGTCGGCTTTGCGGCTGCCCTGCTCATGCTGATCTCGAAGTACGGTTTCACCAACGTCCTGCGTCCGGGATACGTCGAGCTCGATCCGTCGCGAGTGGCCGCTCAGATCGTCACCGGCATCGGTTTCATCGGCGGCGGTTTGATCTTCGTGCGGCGAGCAACCGTGCAAGGACTGACCACAGCCGCCGTCGTTTGGCTCACGGCTGCGGTCGGCATGGCGTGTGGTGCCGGATTACCGATACTCGCAGTCGTCGTCACGGCTGGGCACTTTGCCGTCGTGCTCGTCTTCCCGAGAATGCTTCGTAGGGTCGGGCACGAACCGCCGTCCGAGTTCTTCATCGAGGTCAGCTATGAGGAAGGACGCGACGTATTGCGGCAAGCGCTGCTTACGATCGTGCAGCGGGGCTTCACGGTGACGGCGATGCAGTCGGAGCGCGGAGGCGAGCAGCGCCAGGGTACCGCACACGTTCGGCTCGGGTTGCGCGGGCGAGGTACGCCGACCGAGCTCGTCGATCGCCTTGCCACCGTTCCGGGTGTCGTCGGCACACGCTGGGACGAGGAAGAGAGCGAGTAGAGGCATGAGCAAGAGCGATGCACGCGTCGTCTGCATCGGCGCCGCGAGCATCGATCGCATCTTCCGCTGCGATGATCCCCTGCGTATGCAGACGTCAAATCCCGCGCGAGTCGAGCACGGGTTTGGCGGCGCAGCACGAAACGTCGCTGAGAATCTCGCCCGCCTCGGAGCTACTGTTACCTTCTGCGGCGTTGTCGGCGACGACGAGGCTGGGCACGCGCTCGTCCGGCATCTGCAAGCCGTGGGCTGCGACGTTACGGGCGTTCGCGTCGTCGACGGCGCTGCGACCGCGCAGTACGCAGCGATTATCGCCGCCGATGGCGAGCTCGCCGTCGGCGCCTGCGATGCGGGCCCTCTCGAGGCACTCACCGTTGCCGATCTCGAAGACTGGATGCCGCTCATCGCCGGCGCGCTCTGGCTCCTTCTCGACTGCAACCTTCCCGCGCCCGTCTTGGCAGAGGCGATGCGACGGCGGGAGAATGCGTGGTGGCGGCTTGCCATCGACGGGACAAGCGTTGCCAAGGCGCTGCGTCTGCCGAAGGATCTCTCTGCCGTTGATCTGCTTTTCGTCAATGAAGCGGAGGCGAGTACCCTCGGGGAACGCGGCGCCAAGACGAGGGTGATCTCGCGCGGCGGACATGGCATTTTGCTACGCACCGGCGATCGGCGCGTAGAGATTCCGGCTCGGAGCGTGGAGGCTGTCGTCGACGTTACCGGCGCGGGCGATGCCCTCGTCGCCGCGACGCTGCGCACGTTGATCGACGGCTATCCGCTAGAGGAGGCTCTCGTGCGCGCGACGGAGTTGGCAGCCCTTACCGTGCAGTCGGCAACCGCTGTACCATGAAGTTCTCCGACGAAATCTCCGAGGCTAGAGAGCGCGGCGCGCCGATCGTTGCACTCGAGACGACCATTCTCTCCCACGGAATGCCCTATCCGCAGAACCTCGAGACCGGACGGGAGATCGAGCGAATCGTGCGCGAGGCGGGCGCGCTTCCTGCAACGATCGCCGTGTTGGACGGAGAGATTCACATAGGACTCGACACGAAGCAACTAGAGCATGTCGCCTCCGCGCCGATGCTCAAGCTCGGCCGAGGCGATCTTGCGTACGCCGTAGCGAAAGGTGCCGACGGCGCAACAACGGTCGCGGCGACCGCGCACTGTGCCGCAATCGCAGGGATTCGGGTCTTTGCGACCGGCGGCATCGGCGGCGTTCATCGCGGCGCCGAGTCCACGATGGATGTCTCCGGCGATCTCGATACGCTCGCCTCGACTCGCATTGCAGTCGTTTGCGCAGGCGCCAAAGCGATTCTCGACCTTCCCAAGACGTTGGAAGCGCTGGAGACACGCAGCGTTCCCGTCGTCGGCTATCGCACGAGCGAGTTTCCTGCTTTCTGGAGCCGCTCGAGCGGAGTGCCGCTCTCGCTTCGCGCCGACTCGGCGCAGGAGATCGCGGCGATGATTGACGCGCAGGAGGCCCTCGGCTTGCACGGCGCAGTCGTCGTCGCGAATCCTATTCCCCCCGACGACGAAATTCCCGCGCAAGAGCTCGAGCACGACATCGACGCGGCAACGGCCGAGGCCGGCGCCGCGCGCATTACCGGAAAGGCTTTGACTCCGTGGCTGCTCGACCGCCTGTTCACGCGCACCGAGGGGCGGACCCTGCGCGCGAACGTCGCGCTCGTTCGCTCGAACGCGCGACTTGCGGCTGAGGTCGCGGTCAGCCTACGAGATCGTGCCAGCTCTGTGCGTGCAGGTGCACGCCGTAGTACTCCGCCGCAGCCTTGATGTTCTCGAACGCGAGCGCCCGCTCGCGGTCGCTCACGCCCTCCACCTCGCCGAAGCGTGCAATCGCGCTGCGCACATGAGAAGCGTCGGTCAGCGGCTCTTTGCGCTCCTTTGGAAAGGCGAAGGTGCTCTCCGGAAGTTTCAGGCGCGGCTCGTTCCCGTGCGATGGTCTCCATGTGATCTCCATGAGGTGCAGTCTACGGCGGTGTTGCTGCGACGGTGTTTCCGGGGAGTGATCGCCGCATGAACGTCGTAAGCGATGGTATGGAGCCGTATCCGCGCGACCTCACCGGTTATGGGGCACATCCTCCGAATGCCAAGTGGCCGGGAGATGCGCGCCTCGCCGTGCAGATCGTCCTGAACTACGAGGAAGGCTCGGAGTACTCGATCCCCGACGGCGATGGCTTCTCGGAGACGTATCTCACCGAGGTTCCGGGAGCGACGCTCGGGGCAGGGAGGCGCGACCTCATCGTCGAGTCGATCTACGAGTACGGCAGCCGAGCCGGTTTTTGGCGGCTCATGCGCCTCTTTTCCGAGCGCGCATTACCCGTGACGATCTTCGGTGCCGCGCTTGCGCTCGAACGCAACCCAGAAGCGGCGAGCGCGATCCGTGAGGCAGGGTACGACGTCTGTGCGCACGGATGGCGTTGGGTCGGCTTTCACGAGATGAACGAGGAGCAGGAGCGTGAAGAGATGCGCCGCGCGATCGAGTCGATCGCACAGACGACCGGAGAGCGTCCGTACGGATGGTACTGCCGCTATGCGCCCAGCGAGAACACGCGTCGCCTCGTCGTCGAGGAGGGCGGCTTCCTCTACGACTCCGACGCCTACAACGACGATCTGCCCTACTGGGATCGCGTCGGAGGTAAGGCGCATCTCGTGATTCCCTACACGCTCGACGCGAATGACATGAAGTTCTCCGTCGCACCCGGCTTCACGTCGCCTTCCGGCTACTTCGAGTACCTGCGCGATACGTTCGACGTTCTCTATCGCGAAGGCGCGACACATCCGAAGATGATGTCGGTCGGGCTGCACTGCCGTCTCGCGGGACGCCCGGGTCGCACCGCCGCGCTTGAACGTTTCCTCGACTACGTCCTCGCACACGAACGTGTCTGGATCGCTCGTCGCATCGATATCGCGCGCCACTGGATCGCGAATCATCCCGCTGGGAGCTTCTAGATGAGCAAGGTCAACGAACGGCTCGCGAACCTCGCGCAGATAGGGCGCGTCGAGCAAGGCATGGATCGAGCGCTCGCGACTCCCGCCGAGCGAGAGGCGCGCCTACTGTTTGCCTCGTGGGCGCGCGAACGGCGTTACTCGCTCACGCAGGATCGCGTCGGCAATCTCTTCGCGCGCCGCAACGGGGCGCGCGACGGTGCACGTCCGCTTCTTGTCGGCTCGCATCTCGACACCGTCAAGAACGGTGGCGCATACGATGGAGCGTACGGCGTCGTCGCAGCGCTCTGCGCGCTCGAGGCTCTCGACGAGCACAAAATCGAGACCGAGCATCCGATCGAGGCGGTCGCGTGGGTCGGTGAAGAGGGAGGGCGGTTCCCGCTCGCCTGCGTCGGGAGCGCCTTCTTTACGGGCGCCTGCGACGCGGCGCGCGCGCTCGCGCTTACCGATTCAGATGGCGTGACTTTGGAGCAGGCACTTGCTTCCGCCGACGGTGGCCTCTTGGAAGGAATTCCCGCGCGTGATGAGTCGCGCGTCGCAGCTTATCTCGAGATCCACATCGAGCAGGGGCCGATCCTCGAACGCGAGGGTGTCTCACTCGGCATCGTGACGGCGATCAACGGGCAGCGCCGGTATCGGGTCATCGTCAACGGCACGCCGGGACACGCGGGTACGGTTCCTATGGCGCGCCGCGGCGACGCGCTCTGTGCAGCCGCTGAAATGATCCTCGCGACCGAGCGCGCCGCTCTCTCCATCGGGGAATGCGTCGTCACCTTCGGAACGCTGGTCGTCGAGCCCAACGCGCCGAACGTCATTCCCGGACGTGTTACCTTCTCCGTCGATATTCGCTCTCCGGAAGACGCACGCGTCGAAGCCGTCGAGAACGCGCTGCGCGAGGCAGCCGGTGACGTGAACGGGCGTCGTCGTGTCGCTGCCGCTATCGAGCGCCTCCAGGGGCACGCGCCGGTTCCGATGGACCCGAAGCTGCGTAACGCGACTGCGCGCGCGATCGGCGCGCTCGGGGAGCGCGCAATCGACGTGCCGAGCGGCGCCGGGCACGACGCGATGCTCCTCGCGCGCATCGCACCGGCCGCCATGATCTTCGTACCGTCGATCGGTGGCCGGAGTCACGTCCCCGAGGAGGAGACGTCACCGCGCGATCTCGAGCTCGGCCTAACGGCCCTGACGGCTGCGATCGTCGAAGTCGACAAGTTCGTCATCTAGGAGCCTCATGCGATTCTTCATCTGCGGCTCGGCGCTGCGCGGCCAACCCGATCACAAGAATCTCGGCACCGCACATTTCCTAGGCGAAGCGCGGACTGCGCCTAAATATCGCCTGCACTCGGTGAAGAATGGGTGGCATCCCGGAATCTACGAAGTGGACGCCGGCGGCGTCTCGATCATCGGGGAGCTCTATGACCTCAGTGAGGAGCAGCACGAGCATCTCCTCGCCGGGGAGCCACCTAATATGTACGAGGCGCAGATCGAGCTCGACGACGGATCGACAGCCTCAGCGATGCTCTATCCGCGCGAGCTCATCGAGCGCGATCGCGAACCCGACATCTCGCACTTCGCCGGCTGGGCTGCGTACAAAGCGCACGACGTGCGATGAGGGTGCCGCTCCCCTCGGAGCCTGACGGGCACACGCCTAGCTCCCTCGGTACGTGCTGTAGCCCCACGGCGAGAGCAGGAGCGGCACGTGGTAGCGTGGGTTCGCGTCGCTCGTGCGAAAGCGCACGGGGATCTCGGTGTAAAAGCTCGTGACCCCGTGCCGTGCGAAGTAGTTGCCGGCGTGAAAGACGAGCTCGTAGAATCCCGGCGCAAGCTCGCCGCCGAAGGGTGAAGCGACTCTTCCACCATCGTCGGTAGTAGCAGAGGCGACCGCTTCGCGATGCTCGCCGTCGATGCGAAACAGCGCGACGTCGAGACCGGTGGCCGGTTTGCCCAGAGAGATATCGAGAACGTGCGTCGAGAGAGTCATTGCAGCTTTGCTCCTTGTTCGATCCACGCGCCGAGTTCGTCGCGCTCCACCTGCGTCATGCCGGTGATGTTTCCGAGCGGCATCGCGTGGGTGCTCACCGCTTGCGCCTCGATGCGCTGTGCATTCGTCTCGATGTGATCCGGCGTGTCGAGCAAGACGCCGTTGGGCGCGGCGGCGAAACCCGGTTCGGTCGGATGCGCCGAGTGACAGACCGCGCAGCGCTGCGCGATGATCGGCGCGACCTCGGCGAACGAGACGGGCGCGCTCGACGCAACGCTTCGCGGTGCTAGGAGCGCCGCGCTCGCTATGACGAGCACGAGCGCCGCGATCGGGTACGCCCACACGAGGCGTTTGCCGTTGCGCTCGTGGGTGAGAACCATGAAGCGCCGCACGAGCACACCCGCGAGCCCAAGTGCCGCGAGGACGATCCAGCCGTAACGGCTTTCGTACGTCATCGGATAGTGCGCGCTGATCATCGTGAAGAGCACGGGTAGCGTCAAGTACGTATTGTGCACCGAGCGGATCTTGCCGAGCTGCCCAGGCCGCGGGTCGGGGTCTTGCCCTGCCCGAATCTGGGCGAGCATCTTGCGCTGGCCCGGAATGATGACGTGCGCGACGTTTGCAACCATGATCGTCCCCATAATCGCGCCGACGTGCAGGTACGCCGCTTGTGCCGTGAAGACGTGCGAGAGCCCCCATGCGCAGAAAGCGAGAAAGACGAAGATGCTCGCCCCGAGCACGACCGGCTGCCGCTCGAGAAGCTTGCAGAGCGTATCATAGACAAGCCAGCCCACGACGAGGGAGCCGAAGCTGATCGCGATCGCTTCCGGCTTCGTCAGCGACATGACGCTCTTGTCGATGAGAAAGCTCGAGGCGCCGGCCCAATAGACGATCGCGAGCATCGCGATTCCTGAGAGCCATGTCGCATAGGCTTCCCACTTGAACCAGTGGAGATCTTCCGGCAGCGGTTCGCTCTTCGGGCCGGTGAGGTACTTTTGGTTGTGGTAGAAGCCGCCGCCGTGCACGGACCAGAGCTCGCCGAGGACGCCTCCTTCTTCATCAGCCTTGTGGCGAGGGCGCGTGAGGTTGTCGTCGAGCCAGACGAAGTAGAATGAGGTGCCGATCCACATGATGCCGGCAGTGAAGTGCAGCAAGCGCACGATGAGATCGAGCCAGGAGAGTGCGTAGCCGCTCACTGCGCGAGCGCGTCTTTGAGGCGAAGGTGCGCGATCTTGACGATCTCACCGAGCGCGGTTTCGATCTCGGTCTCGCGGTCGTTCGTGAGGCGCCGTTCCAAGCTCTTGAGGAGCGATGCTTTGTTCTGCTCGCGCGCGCAGATGACGAAAGGAAATCCGAAGCGCTCGCGATAGGCGCCGTTCAACTCGTCGAAGCGCGCGATCTCCTCCGGCGTCAGACGGTCGAGACCCGCGGCCGATTGTTCTCGGGCCGACGCAGCGGTGAGACGCCCCTCACGCGCGAGGCGTCCCGCGAGGTCGGGATGCGCCGCAATCAATGCGACGCGACGCTCTTTCGGCGAAGAGGCGAGTACGGCGCGCATCGCCTCGAGGAGCTCCTCCGCGTCGCGAAAAGGGCGCCGCTGCCATGCCTCCTCCGCGATCCACGGCGAGCGCTCGAAAGTGAAACCGACCGCAGCGACGAAAGCGGCGCGGTCGGCGGCATTGAGCCGCTCGATCGTCAATCCGGAAGCCACGACGGGAGAGTCATTCGCTACGATGGCCACGCTCCTTCTCCGCCACGCAACACTGCTTGCGACCTTCGATGATACGGATCGCTGCTTCGAGGACGGTGCGCTCCTCGCGCGCGACGGCGTCATCGAGGCGGTCGGTCCGACCGAGGCGCTACCCAACGATGCGGACCAGACGATCGATGCGAACGGCATGATCGTGCTGCCCGGGTTGGTTTGCACGCACCACCACTTCTTCCAAACGCTGACGCGTAACGTTCCTGCCGGGCAGAATGCGGAACTGTTCGACTGGCTCGTCACGCACTATCCGATCTGGGCTCGCCTTGACGCAGAGGCGATACGCGTAAGCACTGCCGTTGCAATTGCAGAGCTCATGCTCTCGGGTTGCACCACCGCCGCAGACCACTGCTACTTGTGGCCGAACGGAGCCTGCATCGACGACGAGATCCGCGTCGCGCGCGATCTCGGTTTTCGCCTCCATACTTCGCGCGGCTCGATGTCGATCGGCCGCTCGCGAGGCGGTTTACCGCCCGACGACGTGATCGAAGACGAAGGCGCGATCATCGCCGACTGCGAGCGTGCCGTGAATCAGTACCACGACCCCGAACGCTTTGCGATGACACGGGTCGTGCTTTCGCCCTGCTCCCTCTTCTCCGTCTCACCCGAGCTCATGCGCGAGAGCGCGGCGCTCGCACGCCGCAAGGGCGTCATGCTTCACACGCACCTCTGCGAGACGATCGACGAGGAGCGCTACTGCCTCGAGCGCTTCCGGCAGCGCCCGGTAGGTTTCGCCGAATCGCTCGGATGGAGCGGCGCGGACGTCTGGTTCTCACACGCGATTCACATGCGGCGCGAAGAGATCGAGCGTCTCGGCAGCACACGCACCGGCGTTGCTCATTGTCCAACCTCGAACATGCGCCTCGGCTCCGGGGTCGCGCCGATTCAGGCACAACGGGCGAGCGGGATGCGCGTCGGACTCGGCGTCGACGGTTCCGCGTCGAATGACGGTTCACATATGCTCGACGAGGCGCGTCACGCGATGCTCCTGCAACGCGCGGCGCGTTCGGTTATTCCCGACCAGGGACCGATGCTGAGCGCGCAGGAAGCGCTCTGCCTCGCGACGCGCGGCGGAGCCGCAGTGCTGGACCGCGACGACATCGGTGCGCTCGCGCCGAACAAGGCCGCCGACTTCATCGGGATTCGCCTCGACACGCTGGAGACGGCCGGCGGTGCGGTCCACGATCCGCTCGCCGCACTGCTCTTCTGCCGCATTCCACGCGTCGATCTCACGGTGATCGCGGGACGCGTCAAAGTGCGCGACGGCGCGCTTGTCGGCCTGGATGCCCCATCACTCGTCGCGAAGCACAATGCCCTGGCACGACGCCTCGTGAAGGCGGATTAGGAGCGTTCGAGGACCCCGAGGCGTTGCACTATGCCGTCGAACTTCACGTTCATGCGCGTTTCGAACTCTTCGAGCCGGCTGTCGAGTCGAGCATTGATGCGATATTCGAAAGCTGCCATTCGCATATCCATCCCCTCGAAGCGCTTTTCCATCTCCTCGAAGCGTCTCTCCATCCCGTCGAAGCGTCTCTCCATCCCCTCGAAGCGTCTCTCCATCCCCTCGAAGCGCTTCTCCATCCCTTCGAAGCGCGAGTCGACGTTCGCGAATCGTTCGTCGATCCGCTGAAAGCCAAAATCCATGGCGCGGCCGAGATCGACGACGGCTGCATAGACATCTTGAAGCGTTAGCTCGGTGCTCACGAAGGGGATGCTATCGTGCGATGGTTGCCGGAATGTTTCCTGCTCCTTGCCGTTTGATCGCTTCGAGCACCCGCTCAGGAATCATAGGCAGATCGTTAAGCCATGTGCCGGTTGCGTCGTGGATTGCCGCTGCGACGGCGGGAGCGAACGGCACGAGCGCCATCTCCGCCATACCGCGCGCGCCGTAGGGCCCGTTCGGGTCGGCATTCTCGAGGATGACGGGATACATTTCCGGCATGTCGAGCGCCGTCGGGAGCAGGTACGTCGACAAGTAGGGCGTCACGATCTTGCCGTCCTTACAAATGAAGTTCTCGGTGAGCGCGAAGCCGATGGCCTGAGCGAGACAGCCTTCGATCTGCCCTTCCACTTGCTGCCGGTTGATCGCACGCCCGACGTCGTGCACGCTGATGCAGCGCAGCACGCGTACGAGCCCGGTTCTCATATCGACCTCGACTTCAACCGCTTGCGCGACATAACCGTAACAGTAGTTCGGCGTGCACTCCCCGGTCTCGGAGTCGAACGGTGTCGTGCGCGGCGGCCGGTACTGCACCGTCGCCGCCGGTGCCTCTCCCGCCAACCAACGACGCCGCGCTTCGTCGCACGCATCCTTCACCGCGCGCCCGCCCATGAGCGTCATGCGAGATGCCGAAGCCGATCCCGCGTTCGGCGCTTGCGCAGAGTCGTCCGTAATCATCGTGACGCATTCGAGATCGAGCCCGAGCGCCTCGGCAGCAATCTGACGCAGCGCCGAGTGCGCGCCTTGCCCTACGTCTGCCGTCCCGATCCGCACGCGCGCGCCGCGAATCGAGACGGCGGAGACATCGAGCTCGACGGTCGCGGTGCACTGCTCCGGAAAGCCGAAGGAGTAGCCGACGTTCTTGATGCCGCACGCGATGCCGACGCCGTGGCGCAGCGGCGTAACCGCGCCGTTGCGGAGACGGCCCGGGAAGAGCGCGCGCGCCTCATCGACGCAGCGCTCAAAGACGTCGCGCGCGCTGACGCCCTTCGGCAGCGGCCTCCCGGTCGACTCGAGGCTTCCCTCGCGGTAGAGATTCCTGCGGCGGACGGCAATCGGGTCCAGTTTCAAAGCGTGCGCGAGCCGCGTTACCATCGACTCGGCGGCGAAATGCGCCTGCGGTGACCCGAAGCCGCGAAATGCGCCGCACGGAACGTTGTTCGTGTAACAGACGATGCCGTCGGTCGCCACGTTGGCAATCTCGTAGGGCCCCGTAGCGAAGATCGTCGCGCACTTCAGCACCTCGGCGGAGGTCGATGCATATGCACCACCGTCGGCAACCAGCCGCGTCTGCGCAGCGACGATCGTGCCGTCGCGTAGCGCTCCCCACTTGCTCGTGATGAAGAATGGGTGGCGCTTGTGATGGCCGAGGATCGACTCCTCGCGGCTCCACTGCATTGCGACCGGCGCCTTCAGCTTCCACGCCGCGAGTGCGACGAGCGGCGGCAGCGAGAGGTCCTCGCGGCCACCGAACGCTCCGCCGATCTTCGCATACCGAACGACGACGCGTTCCTCCGGCATCTCGAACATTGCGGCGATCTGCCGGCGGTCTTCGTGGAGCCACTGCCCCGCAGTCTCGAGGACGAGACGTGCGTCGTCGTCCCAATACGCGATGCCGGCATCCGGTTGGAGATACGCATGCTCTTGCCATCCGGTCGTGAACTCGGCCTCGAGAATCACGTCCGCCGCAGCGAAGGCCTCGTCGACGTTACCCTTACGAACCTTCTGATGGAGCAAGATGTTCGAGCGCTCCGGGTGGACGCGCGGCGCGTGAGGCTTCAGCGCCTCGAACGGATCGATGAGTGCAGGCAGATCCTCGTACTCGACGCGTACGGCGGCTGCGGCCTCGGCCGCCAGCTCCGGCGAGTCGGCGACAACCAGCGCGATCCGATCGCCGGCGAATCGCACGCGATCCTCGCAGAGCAACGGCTGGTCTTCTTCGACCAACCCGAACTTATTGTACGGGACGTCCTTCGACGTAAGCACGGCGCGCACACCATCGATGCGTTGCGCCGCGCTCGTCTCGATGCACAGAATGCGCGCGCTCGGACGGTGTGCAAAGACCGCCTTCGCGTGCAGCATGCCCGGGCGAAAGAGATCGGCGGGGTAGAGCGCCGCGCCGGTGACCTTCTCGAAGGCGTCGGGGCGCGCGACCGGCGCGCCGATCTTCGTCACGCGGGAACCTCCTCGACGCGCGTTCCCGGACACTGCAACGCGGCTTCCTCCATAGCGTCGAGAATCTTGCGGTATCCCGTACAACGGCAGAGATTGCCGCTGATCGCGACGCGGCAGTCCTCTCGCGTCGGCGCGGCGCGCTCCTCCATAAGCTTCGCCCCCGCCATGAGCATGCCCGGAATGCAGAAACCGCACTGCACGGCGCCGCGCGCGACGTAGGCTTGCTGTAGTGGATGCAAGGTGGAGCCGTCGGCAAGACCTTCGATCGTGACGATCCGTGCACCGTCAACCTGTGCAGCCGGTACGAGGCACGACATGACCGCCTTACCGTTGAGCCACACGGTGCATGCCCCGCACTCGCCCTCCGCGCAGCCTTCCTTGACGCCGGTGCACCCGATGTCGCGCAGCGCGTCAAGCAACGTCTTGCGCATCGCCGTCGGCAACTCACGCTCCTCGCCGTTGACGCTCGAGGTCACCGTGCCGCTCCGCGTAGGGTTCCTGCACGGTGAGACGGGTGTCTCGAGCAAGATGGGCTCCTGCGCAAAGCCCTCATTCTCCCTGCCGCTCGCGATCCGCTCCAGCGCTTGCGCGACGAGCGCGTGAACCGTGTGACGGCGATACTCGGCGGAAGAGCGCAGGTCGCCGATCGGCGTGATCTCCTCTGCGGCGCGATCACCGGCGCGCGCAATCGTCGCCGCGTCGAGGGTCGCGCCGGAGAGCATCTCCTCGACGCAGTGCATGCGAATCACCGTCGGCGCCACGCAGCCCAGAGCGACGCGCGCCTGCGCGACGCGCGAACGTTCGAAGGCGAGCACAACCGCGACGTTGATGACCGAGATCGCCTGCGCGCGGCGCAAGCCGAGCTTCAGGAAGATTCCGCGCCGCGTCGAACCGAGCGCGCGAAAGCGAATCTCACGTACGATCTCGCCCGGATACAACGCGGTCCGGCGAAATCCCGGATAGAACTCCGCAAGCGGAAGGACGCGTTCGCCGGTGGTGCTCGCGAGCACAAGCTGCGCGTCGAGTGCCAGGAGTGGTGCGATCGTGTCATTCGCGGGCGATGCGGTAACGAGATTTCCCGCGATCGTCGCCCGCGTGCGGATCTGCGGAGCGCCGACTTCGATGCACGCCTGCGCGAGTGGGAGCGCCTCGCGGTGTAGCCGTTTCGACGCGAGAACGTCGTTATGCGTCGTCAGCGCGCCGAGCAGAAACTCACCGTCCTCTTGCCGGACGTACTTCAACTCCGATTCGAGCGCGGTGAGATCGATCAAATGTCGCGCCGGTTTGACGCCGCGCTGCTGCTCGACGACGAGATCGGTGCCACCTGCGACGAGGCGTGTTCCAGGCTCGGCATCGCGCCATGCGCGCAAGGCCGCCTCGAGGCTCTCGGGCCTATAGACCGACGACCACACGGCTCTGTAAGAGTTTAGCAGCTGAGCAGGGGCGCCCTGCGTCAGACGCTTCCGTAGCCGCCGCCGCCCGGCGTCTGCACGATAAGCGTATCGCCCGCTTCGAGCGGAAGACTCGTCTTTGCCGCGAGCGGAGTCTCTCGGCCGTCTCGTACAAGCAAATGCTTTCCACGTGCGCCCGGTGCGCCGCCGTGCACCCCCGGCGGTCGGACTACATGACGATCGGCGAGCAACGATGCTTGCGCCTTTCCCTCGATCAGCTCGATTGCGCGAATCAAGCCATCGCCGCCGCGATGCGCTCCGGCTCCTCCCGTTCCCTCTGCAAGCTCGTAGCGCGTGATGCGCAATGGAAACTCCCGCTCGATTGCCTCGATCGGCGTGTTGAGCGTATTGGTCATGTGGCATTGAATGCCGGAAAGGCCGTCGCTCGTCGGCCGCGCGCCCATGCCGCACCCGTTCGTCTCGTAGAAGGCCCAGCTGCGCCCGTCATCACGCACGCCCCCGAGCAGCACGTTGCTCATCGTTCCCCCGCTGCACGCAGGAACGCGTCGCGGGGCTGCGCGTGCGAGTGCCTGCAACACGACCTCGGCGTTGCGCGTGCTCGTCTCGACGTTTCCTCCAGCCACAGGCGCCGGTCTGCGCGGGTTGAGCAACGTTCCCTCCGGAGCGAAAACCTCAACGGGACGAAAACAACCTTCGTTCATCGGGATCGTCGGATCGGTAACGGCGCGCAGCGCATAGTAGACGCCGGAAAGCGTTACGCCGAAGACGGCGTTGAGCGGATACGCCACCTGCGCGCACGTTCCCGTGTAATCGAGCTTCGCGCTGCCGTCGCGAAGTTCGAGGCGCAATGCTATCGTAAGGGACGCGTTGCCTTCGAGATCCTCGAGCGCGTCCCTCGCCTCGAAGATACCGTTACCGAGCGCGCGCAGCGCCGAGCGCATACGACGCTCGGAATCGTCGAGCGTTTGCACAAACGCCTCCTCCACAAGCTGTGCACCATAGCGCTCGAAGAGCTCGAAGACTCGTCGTTCGCCGGTGAAGTTTCCGGCAATCTGTGCACGCAGGTCGCCACTGCGCGCCTGCGGTGTGCGGGAGTTTGCCCGAAAGAGCTCGATGGTCGCCGCGAGAGGCTCGTCTCGCTCGACCAGCCGCAACGGCGGAACGACGAGCCCCTCGGCAAAGAGATCGCCGGCGGTAGGCGACATCGAGCCGGGTGCAGCACCGCCGACATCGGCATGGTGAGCCTTGCTCGCCGCAAACGCGACGAGACGCGAAGCGTAGAAGATGGGACGTACCACCGTCACGTCGTTGAGGTGCGTTCCGGTGATATACGGGTCATTCGCGACCCACATCTCACCTTCGCGCATCGCGGTACCGCTTGCGGCGATCGAGCGCAGCATCATGCGTAGGCCCCAGGGTAACGAGCCGAGGTGCACGGGAATGTGCTCCGCCTGCGCGATGAGGTGTCCATGACGATCGAAGAGCGCACACGAGTGATCGAGACGCTCCTTGATATTCGGCGAGTAGGCGCTGTTGCGAACGGCAATGCCCATCTCCTCACTGGCATATAACAGGGCATTCTTGACGACTTCTCGAGTGATGTGATCGAGTTTCATAGGCGTTCCAGCGAAAGAATCGCATCCTCGAGCACACACGCTCCCCAGTGCGGCGCGATGTAGGTAGTGCAGTCATATTGCTCGATGATCGCGGGACCCGTAGCCTCCCATCCGGCGCGGAGCTCCTCGCGTGCGTAGAGAGGAGTCTCCGAATAACTGCCGTCGATCCACACGCGACGCGTGTCACGCGAGTGGAGTTCACCCTGAGCGCGTGAGGCGCCGTCGAAGAGCTCGGGGCGACAAGAGCGTTCGCGCGATGCCGTCACCGTCGAACGAGCGTTGACGAGCTCGACGTCCTCTTCCTCTGCGGCGTAGCCGTAGCGAGCGCGATGCGCCTCGTGAAACCGGCGCCCGATGGCTTCGAGCGAAGCGTCATGCTCGATCTGCAGCTCGAAGCTCTGCCCTGGATAGCGAGCATCGTAGAAGCGCCGAAAGCGTAGCGTGCTCTCGTGTGCACGCTGTGCGAGAAGTTCGCGCCTTCCGCGTTCTTCGAGCCTTTCGAAGGTCGCTTCGAGGTCCGCGTGTGCTGCGTTACCGATCGAACGCAGTACGGGTTCGGCGTGCACAGCCGAGAGCTCCGCGATGAGCAGTCCCTGTGCTGAAAGCAAGCCCGGACGAAGCGGCACGAGGACGCGCGTGATGCCGAGTTCGCCGGCGAGGGCACAACCGTGGAGCGGTCCGTTCCCGCCGAAAGCAATCATCGTGAATGTGCGCGGGTCGAGACCGCGCTCGATCGTCACGATGCGCAACGCCTTTGCCATCTGATCGTCGATGATGCGAATGATGCCGGCTGCCGTCTCTTCTACGGTGAGGCTGAGCGGCTCGGCGAGTGCGGCAATCGCCTGACGAGAGCGGCGTGCTTCGATCGGAAGCGTTCCACCGAGCAGGTGCGTCTGGTTCAGGCGCCCGAGAACCACGTTCGCGTCGGTGACGGTGGCGCGATCCGCTCGCCCGTAGCAGGCGGGCCCCGGATCGGCGCCCGCGGACAGCGGACCGACGCGCAGTGACCCTGCCTCGTCGAGCCACGCTATCGTGCCCCCACCTGCGCTCACTTCCGAGAGGTCGATGAACGGACAGCGCACGGGATAGCCGCTGCCCTTGACCGCGCGCCCGCTGTGCGTCGCGCCGGCTGCCTCGTACTCGGTGACGATCTCCGGCGTGCCATTGATGACGCTGCCCGCCTTCGCGGTCGTGCCGCCCATGTCGAAGGAGAGCGCGTGTGCGACCCCCGCCCGGCGCGCGATCTCCGCGGCCGCGATGACACCGCTAGCCGGGCCGCTCTCGATCAGCGATGCGGGACGCGAAGCGGCGATACCCGCTTCACTCATGCCCCCGTCGCTGCGCATCACCAGGAGTGGAGCACCAACCTTCAGCGCGCGCAGGTCGCGATCGAGCGAGCGCACATATGCGCCGACGACCGGTGCCAGTGCAGCGCTCACGACCGTCGTGGAGAAGCGCTCGTACTCACGGTATTCGGGGTCAATTTCGCTCGAGCGCGCAACGAAAGCGCCCGGCATCGTTCGAGTGATTGCCTCGGCCGCGCGCCGCTCGTGCACGTCACTCGCATATGCGTGGAGAAAGCAGACGGCAACTGCTCCAATGCTCCGTGCGCGCAGCGTTTCAACTGCCTGCTGCAGCGATGCTTCGTCGAGCGCCTCGACGACGCTGCCGTGCTCGTCGATGCGCTCGCGTACCGTCAACCGGTCCTCGCGGGCAACCAGCGCCCTCGGCCGCTCGACGAAAAGATCGTAGACGCGGCTGCGATTCTGGCGACCGATCTCGATGAGATCGCGAAAACCATGCGTCGTGACGAGCGCAACACGAGGAAGCTCGAGTCCGACTTGCCCGAGCAGTGCGTTCGTCGCGATCGTCGTCGCATGCCCGAGCCACGTGACCGCCTTCGGATCCTCGGGGAGCACCGTGCGCAGCGCCTCGCACACGCCGCGCTCCGGGTACCGCGGCGTGGTGGGAATCTTGAGACTGAGCGTCGCTCCTTGCTCGTCTTCGACGACGACATCGGTGAACGTCCCGCCGACGTCGATACCGATTCTCAATGAAAGAGCACCGCCATGATGACGGTGAAGCGAATCATCATGACGGTACAGCTTCAGGGGGCGGCGCGAGCCGCCCTTTGCAGGTTAGTTGCCGGGGTCGTGGACGATCAGGTCGTAGGTGCACGTATCGAAACTGCGGCTTACGGCTTGATGATGGTCCATGAACGTCACGCGAATGTCTTGCATGCAGCCGGTCGTGATCACGTAGGTAACTTTTTGGCCGGGCTCCAGAACTTGATCCGGCTCCAGCCAGTCGTTGCCCCACACGTTGCTATCGACGGGAGAGATGTTGATGTACTCGACGGCCTGCGAGGCGTTGTTCGTGATCGTCAGCGAATGATCGTCGGCGAATGCCGTCGCCGGGGCCGCGATCAGAACAAGCGCGGCGGCTGTCAGCGTCAAGAACAAGGTCTTCATTGCTAGGGTTCGGTCCTTTCCTCGTTATGTAGGCTACTGAGCGGTACGTGCCTATGATACAGCAACGAAGCGGGCCGCGGCCCCGTTAGCATTCTCTGCCCGAGACTGCTAAAGCTGGGCTTCCCCTTAGAAAGAGCAATCGCCCGGCGGTGTTCCGCCGGGCGAAGCTTCAGATTCGCTCTTGCGAGATCTTACCGGTAGCTGGGGCGGCTAGCGAAGCAGTCGCGGCAGTAGACCGGCTTATCAGTGCGTGGTTGGAATGGCACCTCGGCGACGCCGCCGCACTGGCTGCACGTCGCCGTGAACATCTCGCGGCGGGATGCGCCGTGGCCGCCGCGCCCTCCTCCGCTCGCCTTTCGGGCGGCGCGGCAATCGGGGCAACGATTCGGCTTGTTCTGAAAGCCTTTTGAAGCGAAAAACTCCTGCTCGCCGGCCGTGAACGTGAAATCACGCCCGCAATCGACACAGCGAAGAATCTCATCGCGATACATATTGAACGAGGACTCCTATTTGACGTAGATGGTTGTGCTGGGAATCGACTCGCTCAAGTATGCACGGGACCGAATTCGAAACCTAGGCCGTGCCATTCTAGCATGGCGGACCTTCCTGTGCAAGCGAGGGACGTCTCCGGAATGCCTCCTCCGAACAAGCGTGCGTTCGGACCGAAGGGCGCGCTTCAGGAACCGTGGAAGGCGGAGCGCTGAATGCGTCACTCGATCGCGGCACTCTTTATTGTGCTTGCCGGCGCCCTTGTCGCGAACCCCACCGTGGCGAGCACGACGCGCCCGCATGCGAGCGTCTCGGAACAAACGGTTCCTCTGCCTGCAATGTCGCCTGACGACGTCTTCTACAAGATCCGCGCCGTTTTCCGCTCGCACCGTCCGCCGCCGACCTACGAGACATATACGCTCGTTCGCCAGAATAATGATGCTGAGGGCTATCCTGATTACGCAAGCAGTTACACGTTCCATATTTGGGTGCGCACAACCGACAAGGCGGCGCTCGCACGACAGATCTTTCGGCTCGGCGCGATCGGCCCGCTCGAGTTCATGCGCCCACAATTCAATGACGTTGCTCCGGACAACGATCACCCCGAGTTCGACGATCCCGGTCCTCCGACTGCCGACCTCTTCGAGCCGGCTCCCGTACATCCGCATCCTGTTTCATGGGTGCCCACACCGGAGCCGTCTGGGACAATGCCGCCAATCATCGCCCGCGTCGGCGTCACGATCAACGCCGATTACTACGTCGTCTCAATCGGCGCCGATGACGGCTTGCTCCACGTCGTTCTCACCCCGCGGCGTGATCCCGAGCGCAACCGCCTACGCGAGCTATGGGTTGACCCCAGGACGTTCGAACTTGAGAAAGTGCTCTGTACCGATCGGCTCGCCGTCGACTACGGAAGTGGACACGTCGACATCTATCCCGTGCTCTTCACGGTGACCTTGGGGCGCCTCGACGGCATCCCCGTCGTAACACACATCCACGGTGTCGTCCAAGGCGGCTACAACGGCGACGATCAGATCGTCGAGTACTCGTTCGACGATATCAGCTTCCCGAAGTCACTCCCCGACTGGTACTTCGATCCGCGAGAGTATGCCTCACACGTGGACCAAGCCCCAGTATAGCGGCTCGGGTTTGCGGTACCACGCTTCGGAGCCGCTCGTTGCTCGCCGTCCATGGCTCGCTCCTGCTGCTCCGTCTCCTCAGCGTGGTACCGCAAAACCTCGCTGAGGCAAAATTAGCTCAAGTAGTGAGGAGCGGTGTGGAGCGTGCCCGTGCCGTCGCGCCAGAGCGCATAGTGTAATGGTTGTGCCGCGTTCATTGAGAGGGCACCGATCTCGCCACGCGGGTTCATCGCGATGACGCAGTACATGGACGTGCGCAGGTCGCGTGCGGTTTTCGCCATGTACCGCATGAGATCGCGGCAGGCCTCTTGCGGATGCATGCCTTCCGCCATCTTCTGCACAATGTGCTTCGACGTACAGTAGCCCGCCATGACGTCGCCGTCACCGGTCGCGGAGGCGGCACCTGCCGCGTCGTCGGCGTAGTAGCCGCAGCCCACGAGCGGCGAATCGGCGACGCGGCCGGGAATCTTCCACGCTAGACCGCTCGTCGAACATCCCGCGGCGACGTTTCCGCCACTCGCCCCCACCATGCCGATCGTATCGTGATGCTCGCCGTCTATCCAAAACGTCTGGTGGTGCGGCGCGTTCTTCCACTTCAGCCATGCTTCGAGCGATCGGGGCGTCAGCAGTTGCATCGGCTCGAAACCCATCGCGATTGCGAACCGCAGCGCTCCCCCTCCAGCCATCGTTGTGTGGCGCGTTCGCTCCATGACAAGACGCGCAACGGAGATCGGATTCTTGATTTTGTGCAGATTGCAGACGGCACCGGCGCGATGCGCAGTGCCGTCCATGATCCCCGCGTCGAGCTCAACTTCACCCTCTGCGTTCGGAAGGCCGCCGTAGCCGACCGTCGTCACGTTTGGGTCGTCCTCGACGACGTTGATGCCCTTTTCGATTGCGTCGAGCAACGAGCCGCCGCCGGAGAAGACCTCGGCGGCGCGCCGATTCGCCTCGACGCCCCACTTCCACGTTGAGAGAAAGACGACGTCGGAGGCTGCACGAGCAGTGGTGTTTGCGGTCGCAGCGAGTGTCGCCGCACCGGCAGACGCGATGAAAGTCTTGCGATCGATCGACTCCACGACTATCTCCTCTCGTTACGCGAGCGCCTTGCGCAAGCGCTCGATTTCACGACGCAGAGCTTGCGCTTCCAAGCGATCGAGCGCTGCGCCTGCCGCGACGGCAAGCCCTTCGAGCAGCGCGATCTCGTCCGAATCAAGGTCGGTCATGTTGGCGTGCCTCCCGTAGAAAACGATCGCGTTGAGGGCCGCATGCGAAAAGACCGGCACGGCCAAGACCGGCGGCCATGGCGCGACGTCGAGACCCTCGCTCCACTGCCCGTCCGAGAGCCGCACCGGCTTGCGTCGAGATTCCAGGAACGCTGCCAACGTTTGGAGCTCGGTCCCGCGTAGATCCGAAACGAGAACCGCTCCGGTGAACTCGAACGTCCGCACCGGTTCGTTGACGAGCATGCCGTGGACGTGCGTGATGCTCTTTGCATAGGGCATCGCCTCCGTCAAACCGAGGATATGCTCCTCCGCGATGTGTCTGCTGCGAAAAAGAATGCGATCGACGAAGTCATCGACCCGGCGATGAAGCGAGGTGAACGAAAAGCCGAGGATCAGCGCGAGGGCGATGTCGACGACGAAGCCCGCGCTGCGTTGCGCGAGCTCGCGGCTGAAAAAGAAATCGATGAGCGCGAATGTCCCCACGATTGCAACCGAGAGGAGCGTGTAGACCGTCGCGCGGCTGATCGCGACGTTGATGTCGATGACGTGGTGCTTGAGGATCGCGTACGCGACCGGAATCGCCATGGCAAGATACGAGGCTCCGAGCATCGCCGAGTAAACCACATAAGGCAGCGTGTAGATGTCCCATGTCTCGAGTAGGAAGCCCGTATAGAGTAACGCGGAGAGGCTGAAGCCCGCGATAATCCAACGAAGCCGCTGCCGCCCTGCAACCGGGCTTTCAAAGTACGTCGCCACGAGAATCAGCGGCGCCGCGACCCTCGGAAATACATCCATCGCCGCACCCACAAGCGCGAGCGCGTTGAGAGCGGGTTGAGGGTGGCTCATGATGCTTGCGCTCGCGATGAGAGCGAGTGTGCTCGGGAGAGCATAGAGCACGACATCGGCGAAAAAGAGTCCGCCCAAGAACCAGATGGCAGTGCGCCGCCATTTCGGCAAAGATCCTTCGTGTAAAAGGAAAAGCGGGAAAAATGCGGTGCCGTATGCTGCAGTCGCGCTGCTCACCTTCACGACGTAGAACGCCAGGATGGTCCACCACGACGGCCCATTCGCCTGAATTTCGTACACCGGAGCGCACCCGAAGAGCATGACGACGAAGAACGCCCAGGTCGCGGCGCTCGGCCTGCGCAACAGAACGAGCGCTGCGAGAGCGAGGCAAAAGAACTGCACGCCTTCGCGCAGCCACACCATCGTCGCATTGTCGATGAGGACCGGCAGGAAGCGCGTACTGATCGCGCGTCCGTCGCGTAGTACGTGAAGCGTTATGGGATCGCTCAGCGCGGGAGTCGTGTTCGGCATGAGCCGGCCCGTGACGTCCTCCCGGCTCCAATCAACGAGATCGCCCACGCGCACGCCGGCGCGTGCAGGGTTCGGACCCACGCTCGTGATGACCGAACTGGGGGAGATCACGACATCCCACCTGCCGACAGGATGCCCAAACGGGCGCACAAGGTCGGGCGCCTGCAGCAGCAGCGCCAAAAGAATGAGCAGCGTGACGACAATGATGCGACGCGCCGAGCCCATGGTACGCCGCTTCGGCGCTACGCTAGACTTTCTCTCCCGTGAGGCGCCGTGAGGTCTTGGAGCGGACCTACCGGCACAATGCGCGTTGGGTTGATGTGCTCGTGCGTCATGTAATAGTGGCGCTTGATGTGATCGAAGTTCACCGTTTGCGCGATGCCGTCGATCTGATAGAGGTCGCACAAATAACCAAAAAGATTCTCATAGTCGATGATGCGGCGCAGATTGCATTTGAAGTGTCCGTAGTAGACCGCGTCGAAGCGCACGAGCGTCACGAAGAGCCGCCAGTCGGTCTCGACAGGTTCTGGTCCAAAGAGATAGCGCCGCTTCGCGAGGCGCTCCTCCAGTTCGTCGAGCATGGTAAAGACCTCGTGCGCGGCCTCCTCGTAGGTTCTCTGTCGCGTCGCGAAGCCCGCGCGATAGACGCCGTTGTTGACGGAATCGTAGATACGAGCGTTGAGCGCTTCGATCTCAGGACGCAGCGCCTGCGGGTAAAGATCGAGCTCCGGATGCTCCGCAATCGTGTCGAGCTCCGTCTCGAACATCCGCATGATGTCGTCGTCGGAGTTGCTGATGATGCGCTTCGTCTGCGTGTCCCAAAGAACGGGAACGGTAACGCGTCCCGTATATCCGGGGTTCGTTGCGAAGTACGCCTCGCTGAGATAAGCCCATCCGTTGAGCGGATCCTGCGATGCACCCGGCACCTCGCGAAACGCCCAGCCCAACTCGTCGCGGATCGGATCGACGACCGTCATGCCAACTGTCCCTTCTAGTCCTTTGAGCGTTCGGACGATCACCGTGCGGCTTGCCCAAGGACAGGCTAGCGAAACGTAGAGGTGATAGCGCGCCGCTTCGACGGGGAACTCGCCGGTGCCATCGGCGCGAATCCACTGCCGAAACGCATCATCCTGCCGGACGAACGCGCCCTTGGAGGATTGTTCTTTAGGAAATTGTGCTGTCATGTGGTCCTTCGACTCCGTTCGCTTCGCTCACTGCGCTCAGGATGACACAAGCTTCAATCGGTCTGCTTATGGTCGTACGCGGAAGACGACGCTCATGCGCGGGCCGAGTCTTCTGCGCTGCTTCGGAATTCCGTGATCGTAGTGCTGCTGCGTCGCGTAGCTCATCGTGAGAAGACTCCCGGGCTCCAGCTCGACGTCGAGGACGCGTCGCGGCCGTGCTTTGCTGCGAATCGTCATGAGCCTTGTTGTGCCGAGCGAGAGAAGCGCGATCGGTTGGCCGGCGGCGATCTCGTTCAAGTGGTCGTTGTGCGGCGCGACGCTGTCCTTCTCGTCGCGGTAGAGATTCAAACCAACGCTGTTGAATGGGGCGCCCTCGATCTCGCAGATGCGAAGGCGCAGCGCCTCCAAGGGTTCGGGTATCCCCTCTTCTCTTCGGAAGTGCGCCGTCAAGCGCGGTACGTCGACCTCGCGCTCGTACATCCAACGCCGCCCGCTGTGCCACTCGATCTCGGCGCGAAGCTGCTCGAAGAGGCATTGCGCCTCACGCTCCGCGAGAAAATGCGGGCGGTACGTGATCGAGCCGGTCTCGTCATCGACGAGGCGCCGAAGCCGATCGGCGAAGAGCGTGAGTTGCACGTGAGTTCCTCGTCCACGAGAACCGCCCGATGGCTGCCCACTGTTGCGGCAGCGTGTCGTTCCAGGCGAAGAATGCCTCGCCGATCGCTCCTGCTCGCTTGCTCGCCTCGAGGCTCGCAGTGATCTCGGGAGGTGGTGGATAGCCCGTTGCGGTGAGCGCGCTCGTCTGCCCGCCCATCGAAACCGGCATCGTGCGCCCGGCAAAGCGCAGCAGTGTCGCGTAGGAGTCGCGAAGCTCCGCCTCGACCTGCGCGGTGCTGTGCGGCGGCTTCTTGCGCATCATCCGCCAGTAGGCCATCGGCTGCAGCACATCTGCGGCACGCGCGATCGCCCGATACGGATACTTCGCCTCATTGAGATGTTCGAAATACGGGTCCTCGACGGTCGCGACGATGAGATAGCGCGGCCCGACCGCCTCGCGCAGGAGCGCCAGATACTGCGCGAGCGCGGCGATCGCGGGCGGGCCGTTCCCCATGAACTCGTCGCCTCGCTCCGCATCGACGGCGAGCCCCGTGAACCGGCGACCGCTGCTCGTGCGGTAGGCGGCGACTTCGAGCGAGGCGCGCAAGTCTTCGTAGCTCACCTCGCGCGGAACGCTCCACCCGATAACCCCGATCCCGTGCGCCGCGAGCCCATCGATGATCGCATCGACCACATGCTTGGCCTGCGGCGTAATTTCGAAGAACGCGCCGTACGCTGCGCGCAGCTCGACATAGTGAAGATGCGCGGCAACCGCTTGGCGAACGATCGTCGCCGGATCGAGTCTCCGGTAGTAGATGTCGTCGACGGGATCGGTCGTGTAGTAGAGCCACATCGCGTTGCCTGAGGCGTCGGCGATCGACGTTCTCGGAAGCGCCGGCGGAACGTGCACGGGATTCGTCGTCACCGTTGTTCCCGCGCGCGTTACCGAGTACCGATAGACGGCGCCGGGTTCTACCGTGGGGTCGTAGCAGCTGGAGCCGCCTGAAACCTGCGAAAGCTGTGTGTGCTCTCCGCGCGCGTCGATACGCGCAACCGTCACCGGCAGCGCGGAGTACGGGAACCATCCTATTTGCACGAGATGCGGCCCGATGGCGCCCGCGACGACGCGCGGCGCGCTCCACGTGCGCGTATCCGTGCGCACGATCACGGTGCGCAGCTTCGGCAATAGCGGCTGCACGGTCAACGTGATCGGCCCGTCCTGATCGACCGAGACGATCGCCGATGGTTGTCCGTAGCGCATGCGATTCTGCCACTGAGAGACGCCCACCGAGGGAACCCAGTTCAGATTGCTGTTTGCAAGAATGAGCGTCGGCTTGCCGTGCGCGTCGAAAAAGTGCGCAATCGCGAGCCAGCGCGCGTATCCGTCGGGGCTGAATCCAAGCACGCGCGTCTCGATGCGCACCGATGCGGCTGGATTACCGACGTAGACTGGGGTTCCGGACGTTGCCTGCGTCGGGCCGGGTGTCATGTGGCCGAGCATCGGCGGAGGTCCAGGCTGCTGCGCCTGACATGCGGCGAGCTCCAGCACCAACCCGAGGACGATCGCGGCGCGCGTTGCTACCATCGCGGCGCGCCTTCTCTACACCGTTCGCGCCCCCTTGTTAGCCCATGCGCTGTGCGTGAATGAGGGGCATGAGCGTGGCGTCGAACGTCCCAGAGATGGCCCCAGAACTCGTGCATCGCCGCTTCTCCCTTGAGGAGTACGAAGCGATGATCAAGCAAGGAATCCTGGACGGCGACGATCGCGTCGAGCTGCTTGCTGGGGAGATCGTCGAAAAAATGGGTGAGGGTACGCGCCACCTCTCTTGCGTGGCGAGGTTGATTCAGTACTTCATTCTGTCTTTGGGGGGCCGCGCGAATTTGCTGCCAAACGGACCCATCGCTTTGCCGCCGGACTCGATGCCGGAGCCTGACGTCACGCTCGTCAAACCGCGAGAGGATTTCTACGCTGGGCGCCGGCCGCTCGCTGCCGACGTTTTTCTCCTCATCGAAGTCTCCGACTCCAGCCTGCGAAAGGACCGCAAGATCAAGCTCGCCCTCTACGCGGCTGCGGGCGTCGCCGAGTACTGGATCATCAACCTCCGCGATAACGTCGTCGAAATCTACGCGAAACCTGAAGGCAACGGTTTTTCAGAATCGCGCATCATCCGCGGCGGCGAGAGCGTCGCTCCGCTCGCCTTTCCCGACATCGTGCTGAGGGTCGCTGAAGTTATTCCTCTATGAGAGGCAGCACGGGCTACGCCGCTAGGGAGCCGTGGCTCATCAAGGACGGCTTTATCGCGTTTGCAATATGCCTCTTCATGCCTTGAAGCGTTCTTTGCCGGAGGGCGTCCTTGCCGGTCAAATGCTTCTGCTCAGTGTGCTCGGCGCCGTCCGGGCCGTGAACCCCGAGGTGGTCCTTCGACTCCGCTCGCGGAGTTTACCCTGAGCGCGCGAAGCGCAGTCGAAGGGCTCGCTACGCTCAGGATGACAACCGAAAGGTCACGTCGCGAGAATGCTCAAGGCGTTAGGTGATTTCGAAGAGGCCGGCGGCGCCCATTCCTCCGCCGATGCACATGGTCACGACGACGTGCTTCGCGCCGCGGCGCTTGCCCTCGATGAGCGCGTGCATCGTCATGCGTGCGCCGGTCATGCCGTATGGGTGACCGATCGATATCGATCCGCCGTCGACATTGAAGATCTCGTTGGGGATGCCCAGACGATCGCGGCAGTACACGGTTTGCACCGCGAACGCCTCGTTGAGCTCCCAGAGGTCGATGTCTTCCATCTTGAGGTTGAATCGTTCGAGCAGTCTGGGAACGGCGAAGACCGGCGCGATGCCCATTTCGGCGGGATCGACTCCCGCGATCGTCATGCCGCGATAGAAGCCGAGCGGCTCGAGGTTGCGCTTCTCCGCGAGCTTTGCATCCATGAGCACGACCGCTGCGGCGCCGTCGGAGAGCTGCGATGAGTTGCCGGCGGTGATCGACGTGTCGTTGACACCGGGAACGGCACCCTTGAGCGCGGCGAGCGCCTCGAGCGTCGTCTCGGGGCGATTGCCTTCATCCTTGGGCAGCGTCACCTGCTCTTCACGGACGCTCCCGCTCTCTTTGTCCTCGACGAGCTTCCACGAGGGCATCGAAACGATCTCGTCGTCGAATCGCTTCGCCTGCTGGGCCGCTGCCGTGCGCTGCTGGCTTTGCAGCGCATACACGTCTTGCATCTCCCGGGTGACATTGTATTTCTTTGCGACGAAATCGGCGGTGTAAAGCATCGGCATGTAGATGTCGGGCGTGTGCCGCAAGAGCCACTCTTCATCGAACCCAACCATGTTCATGTTGTTCTGCACCATCGAAATCGATTCGCAGCCGCCGGCAACCATGACGGCGGCCCCGTCAACGATGATCCGCTGCGCTGCCGATGCAATTGCATTCAGACCCGAAGCGCAGAAGCGGCTAACGACTTGCCCGCCGACCTGTACCGGCAATCCCGCGCGCAGCGCGGCGGTTCGCCCGAGATTGTTGCCTGTCGCGCCCTCAGGAAGGCCGACGCCCATGATGACGTCCTCGACCTCCGGAGGGTCGATCTTCGCGCGCTCGACAGCGCTGCGAATGACGTGACCCGCCATCGTCGCACCCGGAGTTTGATTGAAGGCGCCGCGAAAGGCGCGCCCGATCGGCGTACGCGCAGCCGAAACGATCGCCGCTTCACGCATGGACGAGCTCCTGTTGCAAGAGCTTTGCGGGCTCCCAGCGATCGCCGAGCTCTTTGCGAAAGCGCACGATCGACTCGTAAACGTTCTTCGCACCGATGTCGTCCGCGTACCACATCGGTCCGCCGCGATAGGGCGGGAAACCATACCCGTACACCCACACGATGTCGATGTCACCGGGTCGCAGCGCGATCCCCTCTTCGAGCAGCGCGGCGCCCGCGTTGATGAGCGCGTAGACGCAGCGGCGTACGACTTCCTCATCGGAGACGTTCGGATGCTGCGCGATCCCCGCGCTCTGCGCCTCTTGCGCGAAGAGCGCCTCGATCGTCTCGTCTCGGATGGGCTCGCGCCCACCGCCGACGTTCTTGTCGTAGCGATAGTAGCCGGCACCCGTTTTCTGTCCGAAACGCTTCATCTCGACGAGGCGCTGGAGGACCTTCGTGCGTCCCGCGCCCAGATCGGGGCGCGCTTGCGCGATGTGCCACGCGACGTCGATACCCGAGAGGTCGAACATCGCGAACGGCCCCATCGGGAAGCCGAAGCTCTTCATCGCTGCATCGATGCGGTAGGGCGGCAGACCCTCCTCCGCCATGTAGAGCGCTTCGCGCACGTAGTCGAGCAACATGCGATTGCCGATGAAACCGAAGGCGTTGCCGGAGAGGACGCTGACCTTGCGCATGCTCTTTCCGACGGCGAAGGCGGTTCCGATCGCATCGAGCGAGGTTGCGCTACCGCGAACGACTTCCAGCAGCTTCATGATGTTTGCCGGCGCGAAGAAGTGCATGCCGAGAACCTGCGACGAGCGCTTTGTCGCGGCTGCGATCTCGTCGATGTCGAGCGTCGACGTGTTCGTCGCGAGCATTGCGCTCGGTTTCACGACGGCGTCGAGCTTTGCAAAAACATCTCGCTTCACGTCCATCGATTCGAAGACGGCTTCAACGACGAGATCACAGTCGGCGAGCTCGCCGTACTCCGCGGTAAACTCCACCGACTGCCCGCGCTTCCAAGCCTCCTCCTGCGTGAGGCGGCCACGTTGCACTTGATGCGCGTACATGCCGAAGATCATTTGCTTCGCGCGTTCGACCTGCTCGTCGATAGGCTCCACGACAGTTACCGGGATCCCGGCGTCGGCAAAGCAGATCGCAATGCCGGTTCCCATCGTTCCTCCGCCGACGACGCCGCCCTTCGCAACGGTGCGGGCTTGTGCCTGTGCGAGGCCGGGAATCTTGTTCAGCGTGCGCTCGGCAAAGAAGACGTGGCGCAGCGCGAGCGAGGGCTTCGAGCGAACGAGCTCGTCGAAGAGGCGAGACTCGCGCGCCAAACCATAGGCGAACGGCAGAGTGACCGCCGCCTCGACCGCATCGATGAGCTTGTGCGCCGCGAAGCCGCCGCTCTCTTCCGGCGGTACCATTTTGTGCGCTTGCGAGACGACGAACGGCAAGGCTTGTGGAACAACGCCCTTGGGAAGAATCGCGCGGCGCTCCGAGAGTCGGCGCTTCACTCCCTCGCTACGCTGCGCGAGGGCTTTGGCTGCCTCAACGACGCCGCCGTCGACGACCTCATCAAGGATGCCCTTCGTAAGCGCCTCTTCAGCCGGAACGCGCGGCGCTTTGAGCATGACTTGCAGTGCCTCTTGCACGTCGACGAGTCGCGGAAGGCGTTGCGTCCCGCCGGCGCCCGGTATGAGTCCGAGTTGAATTTCCGGAAAGGAGAGGCGCGAGCCCCTCGTCGCGACGCGATAGTCGCACGCGAGCGAGAGCTCGAAGGCGCCGCCGAGCGCATTGCCGTCGATCGCGGCGATGAACACCTTGGTGCCGCGCTCCACCGCGGCGATGACGTCGCGGATCGTCTTCGTCTCCGGAGTGGGTTCCGTGGTGAAGTCATTCACATCCGCGCCACCCGAGAAGATGCCGTTGGCGCCGGTGAAGATCACCGCTTTAACGGCATCGTCCTTCTCCGCAGCCTCGACAACGGGTAGCAGCTCCGCACAGAGTGCGAACGAGAGCGCGTTGACAGGGGGATTATCCAGCGTGATGACGCGGATATCGTTTGAGTCTTTCGAACTAATCATGACGCTGGAGCCTGCCCTGAGCGCGCGAAGCGCAGTCGAAGGGCTCGGGATGACAAAACGCGACATTCACTATCACGTTACTGATGCCGCTAAGGTTTTGCGGTCGAGGTCGAGTTGCTCTGCTCCGAGCGTCATGACGTCGGCGGCACCTTCTTTGATTTGGTGCCGGTACCAGAACGCTTGCGAGAGAATGTGGTCGGCGTAGAAACGGGCGGTTGCGAGCTTCGCTTTGTAGAAGTCACTCTCGCCGTCTTTTGCGGTGAGATGCCCGGCGGCAATCTTCGCTGCGCGAGCCATCTGCCAGCCGCCGGCGACGACACCCCAGAGCTTCAGGTACGGCACGGAGCAGGCGAAGGCTTTGTTGAGGTCACTCATCGCATTCATACCAATCCACTGCGAGACGTCGGCGAGCACATCGACGCCCTGCTCGAAGATGGCCGCAATGACGCTCAGGTTCCGGTCCTTCTCTGCTTCCAACTCGCCCGCGAACTTCTTCATCTGCTTGATGACGACGGTTGCCGTGCTTCCCATGTCGCGAATCAGCTTGCGACCGACCAAGTCCATCGCTTGGATGCCCGTCGTTCCCTCGTAGATCGGCGTGATGCGCACGTCACGGTACTGTTGCGCAATGCCGGTCTCTTCCACGTAACCCATTCCGCCGAAGACCTGCAACCCCGTCGAGCACACGTCAATCGCGGTCTCCGTCGACCAGCCTTTCACGATCGGAATCATCAGCTCGACGAAGGCCCGGTGCTCCTTGCGCGTCTTCTCATCGGGGTGCCGCGTCGAGATGTCGAGCGAGCTTGCCGTGACTAGCGCAAGCGCGCGCATCGCCTCGATGCAGGCCTTCATCGACATCAGCATGCGGCGGACGTCGGGATGCTCGACGATCGGCTTCGGCGATTTGTCCGTCGCCATCGGATTGACGTCGCGCCCTTGAACGCGCTCCTTCGCGTACTCGAGTGCCGATTGATACGCGCGGTCTGCGAGTCCGAGCGCCTGGACACCGACCGAGAAACGCGCGGCGTTCATCATGATGAACATATTCTCGAGGCCTTTGTTCGGCTCGCCGACGAGATACCCAATCGCGCCTTTACCCTTCTCCCCGTAGATGAGCGTGCACGTTGGATTCGCGTTGATACCGAGCTTGTGCTCGATGCCGGAGCAATAGACGTCGTTACGCTCGCCGAGCGTGCCGTCATCGTTGACGATGAACTTGGGAACGATGAACATCGAGATGCCGCGCGTCCCTTCGGGAGCATCCGGTAAGCGCGCCAGCACGAGATGGACGATGTTCTCAGACATGTCGTGCTCGCCGAAGGTAATGAAGATCTTCTGTCCACTGATGCGGTAGTGGTCGTCCTCGGGTACGGCTTTGCTGCGCACTTGGGCGAGGTCTGAGCCGGCCTGCGGCTCCGTCAGACACATCGTCCCCGTCCACTTTCCGGAGACCAGGTTGGGGATGTAACGCCGCTTCTGCTGCTCCGAACCCGTGAGCTCGATTGCCTCGATCGCACCTTGGTTCAGCAGCGGCCCGTTCGCAAAGCCGATGTTTGCGGCGTTCCACATCTCGAGCACCGGACCGAGCACGAGTTGTGGCAGACCTTGACCGCCGTACTCCTCGGGAACCGGCAAACCGATCCAACCCGCCTCGGCGAACTTCTTGTACGCCTCCTTGAATCCGTGCGGAACCGTGACGCTGCCGTCTCTCCACGTGCAGCCTTCAACGTCGCCGCTTCGATTGAGCGGATCGAGAACGCCGCCCGCAAAAGCCGCGGCCTCCTCCAGGATAGAGTCGAGAACGTCGGCGCTATCTTCACAGCCGGGGAGCTTGGAGATCTCGTCGATCCCGGCGAGCTCGCGCAGGACGAACTGCATGTCGCGCAGGGGCGCTCGGTAGGTGCTCATGGTGCTTTCTCGGGAGCGTGCGAAGGATTATTATTTTTAATACTCATGACGCCGTCTCCTCTCAGTAGACGAGGCGAGCGAGGCCGTAGGCGGCGGCTGCCGCGACGCCGCCCACCAGCAGCGTCTGCAATGCCGCCCGTACCGGCGGAATACCCGTGGAGCGCCCTTTGAACAACCCAAAGAGGATGAGCGCAACGAACGTTACGAGCGCGGAGACTTCGAAAGCGCCGTGAGTCTTCGGAATGACCATGTACGGAATCAACGGCACGAGACCGCCGACGACGTACGCGCCGCCGATCGTCACCGCCGACCGCACATCGCGTCCGGGGACCGGTTTCTCGAGGCCGAGCTCGAAGCGCATCATGAAGTCGATCCAACGATCGTGGTCGGAGGTCACTGCGTCGACGGCTCGGTCGAGCGCGTCACCCGCCAAGCCGTAGCGCTCGAAGATCTCAACGATCTCCGCGCGCTCGCGTTCAGGTACCGTTTTCACCTCTTCGCGCTCGCGCCGTTCCTCGCTCACGTAGTAATCGACGGACGTACGTGCGGCGAGATAGCCGCCCAAGCCCATCGATATGCCGCCTGCGGCAAGCTCTGCGACGCCGGCGGTGACGACGATGTTCGACGCAGCGAGCGCCCCCGATATACCGGCGGCAAGCGCGAACGGAACCGTCAGGCCGTCGGACATACCGAGAACCACGTCGCGGACGAACGCGATTCCGGCGGGGTGTTGCTCGCTATGGTGAGCCGTTGCGACTTCATGCATAGGCCGGTGCTTCAACGCGCCCTCGCGTTCATCCGGCGGACATGCACTGTCGACATCTTCGCAATGACGATGCCGGAGCATAGCAGGGATGGAACACGACGCTCCTCGCCTCGCTGCGAAGCTCGTCGGCAGCCTCTGTGCACGCGCGCCGGAGCGAGGAATCATCGACGCACTCGCTCTCTTTGGAGCAGACGCACTCGCCTTCGCGCTTGGCGGCGGCGTCAGCGTCGTAGCACTGCCGCAAGGGGCGCGCTATCGAGAACTCTCGAAAGCGCTCGCGCGGCTCGGCATCGATGTCGATGCGTGGCCGGCGCCTCCGGCGGGGCTTTTCGTCGTCGAGGAGCGCACGGTCTACTTGCGTTCACGAAGCCCGATGACGGTGACGCACGAGTTCGGTCACGCACTCGACTGCGTGCTCGGTGGTGGTGTTTACCGCTCCGGAATCGACCCCGCAATTCGCGGCTGTTTCGCAGCCGCCCGTAGCTTCGTCACGCCGTATGCCGCGACGGGCCTCGACGAGTATTTTGCTGAAGCTCTTCGCGCCTACGTCGAGGCGAATGATCCCGCATCGGCATGGCCTCCGGCGACACGCTCCCGGCTACGATGCCTCGACCCGGCGCTCTACGAGTATATCGACGATCTCTTCCGCTTTGGGTTCAAGCGAGCGAGCGCCGCATAAGGGATTACACATATTTCCTAGGGAATGCTTGAAAGCAGAGAAAGGAAGGTTACCCATGCAGGACCGCATGAGCGGAGCGCGGCTCCGCCCATATGTGAGTTTGACTCTGGCGCTAGGTCTCGCGGCTACTCTCAGCCTGCCTGCCTTGGCGCAACAACACAAAGGCCAAGGGAAGGGCGGCAGCACACACACCACGACGTCGCACTCGTCGGGTGCGCACTCGATGACCTCGCACTCGATGGGCGGTGGCCATACCACGCACACCGCACATACGATGCACACGACGCATACAACGCATACAACGCACACGACGCACACCGTGCATACGACGCATACGACCCATACCACGCATACGACCCACACCACGCATACGACCCATACGACGCATACGACACATACGACGCATACGACGCATGTTACGGGACACTACCACTCGTCGGTAACGCACTTCGTGGGCACGCGCACGGCCCACACGGTACGCACGTCATACCGCGGCGTGAGCATACACAGCTCGGTATTCATTCGCAACGTCAGCTCGTATCACTCGGCGCACTACCCGGGAGTTACGCTGAACATCGGTTATGCGCGCAATGGCGCATACTACCCCGGCGCGCACTGGATGTACTTTGGCGGTCACCGGTGGTACGACGGCTACTGGTATAACTACTGGTGGAATCAGCCGTGGCTTTGGTGGGGAGGCTACTACGGCTTCTGGCTCAACGTCGGGGGCATTGAAGTCTTCGTCTATGAGAGTGCACCAGGCCAATGCACGTACTGGAACGGCGCCGGCTGGGCGCCGTGGTACAACCCGCCTTACACGCCCTATTATTGCCCGTACTAATCTTCACTCGTTTGTCAACAAGAGCCGCGCTCACGCGCGGCTCTTTACCGTGCGGTCCCGCCATGGCTAGAAGCACTGGAGAAACGCACCACCTTTTGTAACCGAACCCGACGATGTCACAACCGTCCGCATGCTCATGACCATGTCACGGCCGACTTCCGTTTGGCAGCCCAAGTGCTCCGCTTCCTTCGGTCCGAACGCCGGCCCCAACTCGATCCACGTCGTCGCTCCGTCGTCGATGAACAAGACCGCGTAGTTGCCCAGACTCTTCTGCGAGTCTGGGAGGTTGGAGATAGACGCAAGCACGCTTTTCGCATACGCGAAGGCCGCTTGATATTGGTCTGGAATCGCGCCGTTTGCCGGAAGCGGCCCAACGGCGTGGACGTTCGTAACCGAGTTGTCAGCGAGCGAGCGTTCCTGCGCGACTGGGTCTCCTGGAGTGTAACTCCAGAGCACGCTGTTATTGCTCACGAAGATCGGCATCCGATGGTTCACGGCATAGAGTTTGTCGACCAAAGAGATGTGCAAGGGATATCCCAGCGTATCGAGTGAGTGACGAATGACCTCGACGCCTGCCACGGAGGCGCCCGTAGGTGGTGAAGGTGACGGCATGTCGAGATGCTCGTTCGTGCCGACGTTGGCGGGCCCAAAGCCGAAGCCGCTAGCGCTCTTGTACAGCCAAACGCCGAGATCGCGGTACGTTCCCTGCGCATTGATCGTGATCGACGCGAGTGCAACGCCGTACCCAAGCGCAGCGCTAAACAGTAGCGCCGCTAGAACCGCATCACGGCGCCGGTTCAAGACGCGCCTGCTTTTCACTCATCGCCCAGACGAGCGAGACGAGAAGAAAGTTTGCGAGCAGCGAGCTGCCGCCGTAGGATATGAACGGCAGCGTGATTCCCGTGAGCGGAAAAAGCCCGATGACGCCTCCGACGATGATCAACACTTGGAAGCCGAACGTCGCGGCAAGGCCGACCGCGAGCAACTTCGCGTACAGATCCGGTTGCTCGATACCGATGACGAGAATGCGCCGGACGATCGCGAGAAAGAGCGTCAGCACCGCGACGGCGCCGAGCCAGCCAAACTCCTCACCGATCGCGGCAAAGACGTAGTCCGTCGCGGCGTCCGGGACGTACTGCGGATGGCCAAGCCGGTATCCCGTTCCGAACAGGCCACCGGCCGCAAGTGAGAAGTAGCCCTGCGAGCTCTGATAACCACGGCCGTACGGATCGGCAAACGGATGGAGCCACACGCCGATGCGTGTTGCGACGTACGGAAAATGATGAACCGCCCAGAACGCGACAAGCGCGAAGATCAGGAAGCCGGCAAGCACGATGTCGAGACGTCGCGTTGCGACGAAGAGCATCGTCGCGAAGGTCACGAGCAAAAGGGTTGCCATTCCGAGGTCGTGCTGTAAGACGAGAATCGCCATCGACGCACCCCAGCCGAGAAAGAGCGGCCCGAGGTAACGCGCGTTTGCCGTCCACACGCGGCGCGCGGTCGCGATCACATCGCCGGTCTCGGCAAGGTACGCAGCGAGAAAGAAGACGACGAAGAGCTTGATGAGCTCGATCGGTTCGTATCGAACGTCGCCGAAGCGAATCCAGAGGCGCGCACCATTCACCGACTGTCCGAAGAGGAGGAGGAGCACGAAGAGCACGAGCGATGCAAGGACCCAGACGTACTTGTAGGCAGCCATGCGCCGAAAGCGCGTGAACGCCGGACCGAGCACGACGGTGAGCGCAAGCGAGACGAGAAGCCACTCTTGCTGCTTGCGCGCGAGAGCGGGGGCGAGTCTTGCGACGAGCATAAGGCCAAACGCCGAGAGCAGCACGGCGAGCGCCGGAAGCACATCGTCGCGTTCGCCCACCGGCTGCGCCAATACCCAAATGTACGCGAGTGCGACGAGGATCATTTCGACCCACCACGGGCCAAGGGTCTGTGGTTGGACGAGCGAGAGCATGAAGGCGCCGATCACGAGCGCGCCGGTCATCGGCGCGGCGCGGCGCGCGAGCGTCAGCAGTGGAAAAACGCGCGCAAGCGCTCGATGAACCCATGCGGCGCTCTGTGCTCACATGGGACGGGCAGCTCGTCCGAGCTCTCGTATCGCACACGCAAGACCTGCTGCTCCGCCCCGCTTTCCAGCGCTTCGATGAAGCGGCGCGAATCGAAAACCTCACGCAGTGCATGGCCGCACAGCGCAAGAACGTCCCCCGATTCAAGCCCGATCGAGGAGACGGTGAACGTGAGGGAGGGTGCGATGCCCAGCGCTCGAGCGAGTACCGGTTGCGCACCCTCGAAGACGTCGCCGTTCGTCAGCGGCAGGACGTTCTGCCGATGCACGAGGTAGACGGCGGTCGAGCCGGCATGCGCGACGTAGGCACGATCCCGCACGACGAGCGCTGCCGAGAGCGAGCAGGCCGAGGGGACGTAGTCATCGTGGCCCGCGCTGCGCAAGTACAGTGCACCGTTGACGCGCGCGAGCGCACCGCACAGCGTTCCCGCTGCACTGTGCGAGCGCAGTAAACGCCTCGTACGCGTCTCTCCTCGGGTTCGCCTACGACACTCGCTCTCGAGGCGAGTAAGCGCAGCGCGCGCGATGGGAGCACCCTCGATCTCGCCGAAGCCGCGCGCGATGGCGAAGAGCCAGGTTGCCGGCGCAAGACGGAGCGTCAGGCAACTTGCGAGATCGCCGCGGATCGCTACGTCCATTGTGCGATGTCCTTCACTACCAAGCGCGCAGTCCCTACGTCGATCCGGTCGCCGGGGCGTATCTCGATCGCTTGGCGGAGCCTCCGGCCATTCAGGAAGGTACCGTTCGTGCTGTCAAGGTCACTGAGATACACAACGCCGTTCTCGGCTTCGAAGCGAGCATGGTGTCTGCCGACGTCTGGGTCGTCGACGACGACGTCTGCGTCCGCACCACGCCCGACAACCGCCGGCGTGAGCACGTCGACGAAGTGCTCACCATCACGATCGACAACGTCGAGTTGAATGCGCATCGGAGCGAGGCGCCCGATATCGCGCGCCACGCGAAAACGCGGATTCGCCGCCGCGATTCCCACGCCGAAAAGGAGCATCGTGACAACAAGAGATTCGATCCGGAGTGAGACCTCCAGCGCAGGTGTCACGCGGCGCCTTCGACTCTCAACTCGGTATTCCCAAAAGTCAAGACGTCGCCGTTCTTCAGCGTGCAACTGCGAACGCGCTCGCCGTTGACGAAGGTACCGTTCCTCGAGCCGAGGTCGCGTACCACCGGAACACCATTGACGATGGAGATCGTGGCGTGCCGCCGCGAAACGCTGGGATCAACGAGCTCGACCTTTGCGGCGCTGGCACGCCCGATCAGCATTTCCCCTTCGAGGCGGTAGAGCGCATCGACGGGAACACCACGGATCACGTGCAGTTGATAGCGCGGCAGATTCGTCCCGAGCTCGATCCGGACGGTGCCCAGAGGTACTCCTTCGAGCGCCGTCAGCGCGACACGAGGCTCACCGCCGGTGAACGCCACGCCGACACGTGCTGCGAGGTCGCGAAGAAGCTGTGCCCACTCGCGTTCGAGATATGCGCGTTCCGAGGCGAGCCGCTCGAAGTCCTCTGGATGTACGGAGATGACGTAGGAAGCGGGTGCGACCAGACGGCCTCCCTCGCCCCGCGTGTGCATCTCCATCACGGCGACGAGCTTGCGCGCAACGTGCGCTGGTGCGACATCGCCCGGGAAGCTGCGCGCAAAGGCTCGCTCGACGAGCGCAGAGCAGGCTTGCTCGAAACGAGAGAGGAGGCTCACAGCTCTAGCCGCGCGATATAGAAGCCATCGCGTCGATCGATGCCGGGAGGTATCAGCACGTCGCCTGCATCGGTGAGGAACGGCTCCAACTGCGAGGGGATGAGGCCGCGCGAGAGCTTGTTGCGCCTGACAAACGTGTCGATCACCTCGGCGCATTCACGCCGGTCCGTCGAGCAGACGGCATAGACGAGTGCACCGCCTTCGTAAAGCAGTCGCGCGGCGGCATCGAGGAGCATCCCTTGCGTCGTCGCGAGCCGTTCACCGTCACCGCTCTCTTTCTTCCAACGCGCCTCCGGGTGACGTCCAACGACTCCCGTCCCAGAGCAGGGCGCGTCGAGCAACACGCGATCGAAGCGTTCGTTCATCTCGAGCTCGCGCACGTCGGCAACAACGTGGGACGCATGGAGGCGATGCTCGTCGAAGCGGCGCTCAAGCACGCGCATCTTGCGCGAGTCACGGTCGATACAGCAGAGACTGCCCTCCCCGTCGAGGCGACACCCAATCTGTAAGGCCTTGTTCCCGCGGCCGCTGCAAAGGTCCGCGATCCGCTCCCCGGGCTGTGGCTGGAGTACTTCGACGCTTACGGCGGAGGATTCTGACTGCACCCACCATCGGCCTTGAGCGGACTCTTCGAGCAGCGCCGCTCCACCGCTCTGGACGAGCAGTGACTCCGGCACGAGGGGCGACGGGCGACTCTCGATGGACCTCTCGCGAAGGTTCTCCGCGAGCTCCGCAACGCTCATCCGGCGGCGGTCGACGCTCACCGTAAGCTGCGCGGGGCGATTGACGCCGGCGCAGATCTCCTCCAGCATCGTCCCTCCGAAGACCGAATGCCACTGCCGCACGAGCCACGTCGGCAGCGAGTGGCGCGTGCCGAGATACTCGTCCTCGGTCTCGAACAGCTCGCGCTCCGGCTCGAGCGGCGGCTCGCGCAGGTAGTTACGAAGAACGGCGTTCACGAGCGAGGCGAGGCCGCGATGGCCGTGGCGCTTTGCCATCTCGACGAACTCGTAGAGCGTCGCGTGCGCATCCGCGTGGGTGTAGTGCAGCTCGTAGATCGCCAACCGCAGGATCTCTCGGGTCGTCAGCGGCAGCTTTGCGGCTCGTTCACCGAGAAACGGCTGCAGATACCAATCGAGTGTGCGGCGCATCTTGATCGCGCCGTACGCGAGCTCCGTCGTGAAGGCACGGTCGCGAACGTCGAGCTTCGCCTCGCGCACCCGATAGTCGAGCGCCTCTTGAGCGGTGCGCTCGCGGCCCGACGAAGGAAAAACGTCGCGCACGACCTGCAGCGCGACCTCGCGCGCACTCACACCAACTTCATGCGGCGAGCGAACTCGACGCCGCTCTCAGGACGATGGTCGGGGGCGATCAAGGAATCGACGGCGACCGCCCCATCGCCGCACGGGATGACGAACTCTTCGCTACCGCTACTCACATGTGCGCGAAGGATCTTCACCGGCGTATTCGCGAGCATTGCGCGGGCGGCCGGTTGCGGCGAGTACGCGCGCACGTGGTTGACGATCCGTTGCGCCGTCCATCGCCAGTCGAGCTCGAGGTCTCCCTTCGCGATTGGGCGCGTGACGATTATCTCGCCGCTCTGCGGCGCGCGTGGAAATGCACCCTCACATTCGGCTCTTGCCAGGGCTTCACCAAGAAGGCGTGCGCCGATCCGCGCGAGCCGGTCGTGCAGTTCACCGTAGGTTTCATCTTCGCCGATTGCGACGCGCTCCCGAACCACGACGTCGCCGGTGTCCATGCCTTCGTCCATCAGCATGAGCGTCACGCCTGTTTCCCCGTCCCCCGCGAGCAACGCAGCTTGGATCGGAGTTGCCCCGCGATAGCGCGGCAACAACGAGGGATGGACGTTCAGCGCGCCGAGCTCCGGAAGCGCGATCAGCTCACTCGGCAGAATTCTTCCGTACGATGCGACGACGAACACGTCGAAGTCGAGCGCTCGCACCTCAGAAGTGAACTGACGGAGATTGCGCGGCTCATAGACAGGCAGAGCACGCTCGATCGCCGCGGCCTTCACGGGTGTCGCCGTCAGCCGTTGTCCGCGGCCGGCGGGACGATCGGGTTGCGTTACGACGCCGAGCAACTCTGCGCGATCGGCGACCACATCGAGAATCGGGACGGCGAACGCACTCGTCCCGAAGAAGAGCGTCTTCAGACGCTCTCGGGAGCATCGTGCTCCTCCTCCGTGACGGAGGGCCGCACATTGCGTGCTCGATCTTTATAAAGCCGCCCACGAAGATGATCGATCTCGTGCTGGAGGCATTGTGCAAAGAGCCCGTCGCCCTCCAAGCGGATGCGCTCTCCATGACGACCGAGGCCTGTTACCGCTACATGCGCAAAACGTGTGATCTCGCCAACGTATCCGGGAACCGAGAGGCAGCCCTCCGTGAGCTCCACCTCCTCCTCCGCCGAGACGACCTTCGGATTGATGACGACGGCCGGCTCATGTTCCTCGTCCTTCACGTCGATGACGAAGAGCTGCTTGGAGACACCGACCTGGGGAGCGGCAAGACCAACCCCCGGCGCTTCACGCATCGTCACGAACATGTCGTCGATCAACTGTTGGAAGAGCGGGTCGGCGATCTCTTCGGCTGTGACACGCTTGGCCACACGCCGAAGGACTGGATCGCCGTCGGTCAGGATTGCTCGCTTGTACGGCACCGCGCCTCTCTACGCGGTAGCGTACGATGGTCCCTCGATAGCGTTAGGACCTAGGAGCCTCACTCCGTGGTAAAGGAGCCCAGGAACGATGCACTCGTGCCGGTCGTACACGCGCTGTTCGCTTGATTCCAATACACGTCGAAGGCGCTCGCAGAGGTAAGGGTCGAACGCAGCGTCGATTCATAATACTGCGGGCTTGCGTAGGTCGGCGTCGCATTCGGCGTCGGGATCGCGCTCGCCGAGACAGAAACGAAGCCGTTCTCGAGGACCGTTCCGTATGACGGCGGTCCAGTCAGTGCAACGTCGTACGCACCGGCGTTCGACAGCGAGCTCGGGAGTGCAATGTAGATTGCGCTGGTGTTGTCGGGAACGCTCGTTGCATTGGGCGCCGGGTACACGAGCACGGCGTCCGTCGGTGGAATGCAGTCCGTTCCAAATCCCGGCGGCACGCCGTGAGAGTAGTACGGTCCGCAGGCCGCCAAAGCAACAGTAACTACGATCAAGCCGAGGAGCGAACGTCTTACCATTGATCCGAGCCTCCGTGCGAACTAGTGTCGTGCGCCTAGCTGCTCATTCGCAAGAGCTGGAATACGGTCCTTCGACCTCGTGCCTTCGGCGCTTCGCTCAGGATGACAAAGAACGGTAAAGATTACAGAATGTAGTTCGACAGATCGGCATTGCCTGCGATGTCGCTTAGCCGCTCTCGTACGTAAGCGCCGTCGATGCGCACCCGCCCGTCGCGTTCGGGCGCGCTGAAGCTGACCTCCTCTAAGAGATGCTCCATTACCGTGTGGAGGCGACGGGCGCCGATGTTTTCACCCTGTTCGTTTACTTGCATAGCGAATCGAGCGAGCTCGTCGATAGCGTCCTCGGTGAACTCGAGGTGAACGCCATCCGTAGCCAGCAGTGCCTTATACTGCTCTACGAGCGCATTGCGCGGCTGCGTGAGAATCGTTTTGAAATCCTGCGCGGTCAGCGAGTCGAGCTCAACGCGGATCGGCAGGCGTCCCTGTAGCTCGGGAATGAGATCGGAGGGTTTGCTCATGTGGAAGGCGCCGGCTGCGATGAAGAGGATGTGATCGGTCTTGATCGCCCCGTAGCGCGTCGTCACCGTTGAACCTTCGACGATCGGGAGAATGTCGCGCTGAACGCCCTCACGCGATACATCCGGCCCGCCGCGCGCGCCTTCGTGCCCCGCCACTTTGTCTATTTCATCGATGAAGATGATGCCGTCGTTTGCCGCTCGCCGGATCGCCTCGCGTTTTACGGCCTCCGCATCGATCAGCTTCACGACTTCTTCGTCCGTAAAGATGCGAAGCGCATCGGCGACCGTTACGCGCTTGCGCGTCTTTCGCTTTGGGAGCATTCCACCGAGCATCTCGCCGATGTCGGCTCCGCCTTGCTCGCCGATGCCGCCGATGACACCGATCGGCAGCGAGGGTGCCTCTTCAACCTCGATCTCGATCAGGCGCACGTCGTAGAAACCGCGCTCGACTTCCTCGCGAGTCTGGTCGCGGAGACGCTGCACCTCCGGGCCGGGAATTGCAGCGGCTTGGGCGGGCGTCGGTTGCGGTGCGTTGCCGAAGATCGACCCGAGCGCTGCGGCGAGACCGCCGGGAGTCTGCGGCTGAGGCGCGCGCGTCTCGGGCTGGAGAGTATCGATGATGCGCTCTACCGCTTGGTGCTGTGCTGCCTCCCATACCTCTTCGCGCCGCGTTTCAGTCACCATGCGAACGGCGACATCGACGAGATCGCGCACCATCGACTCCACGTCGCGTCCGACGTAGCCGACCTCCGTGTACTTGGTGGCCTCGACCTTGACGAACGGTGCGGCGACGAGGTTCGCGAGACGCCGAGCGATCTCGGTTTTGCCGACGCCGGTCGGCCCGATCATGAGAATGTTCTTCGGCGTGATCTCGCCGCGAAGGTCCTCACCGACTCTTGCGCGGCGGTACCGGTTGCGCAGTGCAATCGCGACGGCACGCTTGGCCTTATGTTGCCCGACGATGTACGCATCGAGCGCGCGTACGACTTCGGCGGGTGTGAGCGACTGGAGCTCGCCGTTGGGCGCCTCGGTCGTCACGGAAGCACCTCGACGGTGACGTCGTCGTTCGTATAGATACAGATCTCGCCGGCAATGCCGATTGCGCTCCGCGCGATCGCCTCGGCATCGAGCGACGTGTTTCGCAACAGTGCCGCTGCCGCCGCCTGCGCATACGGTCCCCCGCTCCCGATCGCCGCGACGCCCTCGTCGGGCTCGATGACGTCACCGTTTCCCGAGAGTACGAAGAGGTGCGCCGGCGTTCCGACGATGAGCAACGCCTCGAGGCGCCGCAAGACCCTGTCCTGTCGCCAGTCCTTCGCGAGCTCGACCGCCGCTCGCGTCAGGTCTTTGTACTCGGCAAACTTTCCTTCGAACTTCTCGAGCAACGAGATACCGTCTGCCGCGGAACCTGCGAATCCCGCAAGAACGGCGCCGTTTGCGATGCGACGCACCTTGCGAGCGCCATGTTTCACAACGGTCTTGTCGATCGTCACTTGTCCGTCGCCTGCCATCGCGAGTTTGCCGTCGCGGCGGACCGCGACGATTGTCGTAGAGCGAATCTCCATTACGAGCTACTACCGGCGAACTCGCGCGCGGGTTGCACCTCCGCGATGAAGCGATCGAGCGCCGCCAGCGCGCGCTCGGCCATCCGCGCTCGGCGCTCGCTGCGTCCCATGCCTCTTGCGTGAACGACCTCGGGAAAGGCTGCCCACGTGATGTTTGAGGGTTGAAAGTCGGGCGTCTGCGTGTTTTGCAGATGAGCGACGACTGCGCCCAGCGCAGTCTCCCGCGGGACGGCGACCGCCGGAAGCCCAAGCAGAGCGCGCGCCGCGTGGATTCCAGCCATCGCTCCGCACGCGGCTGCTTCGACGTATCCCTCGGCGCCTGTGATCTGACCGGCAAAATAGAGCGCTTGTGTTTCTCGCAATCTCAGGGTTGCGTCGAGCAACCGCGGTGCATTGATGAACGTGTTGCGATGCATGACGCCGAAGCGTAGCCACTCGGCATGCTCCAGGCCGGCGAGGCGCCCGAACGCCTCGCGCTGTGACGGCCACGTGAGGCGCGTCTGAAAACCTACAAGGTTGTATGCCGTACCCTCGAGATTCTCTGTACGTAGCTGCACGACCGCGTACGGCGTCTTGCCCGTACGAGGGTCGCGCAAGCCGACGGGCTTCATCGGCCCGAAACGGAGCACGTCGTCGCCGCGATCGGCCATTTCCTCGATTGGCAGACAGCCTTCAAAGTACGGTGCCTTCTCGAACGGCTTACTCTCGTGCCGCGGGAGCGCGCGTAGATCGTTCAAGAATTGACGATACCGCTCGCGGTCGAGTGGAATGTTGAGGTAATCCTCACCGCCGCCCTTGTCGTACCGCGACTTGCGGTACATCTTCGATTCATCGATCGAATCGGCGGCGACGATGGGTGAAGCTGCGTCGAAATAATGCAAGCGTCCGGCGCCGACGACGTCGTCGATTGCCTTTAGGAAAGGCTCGCGCGGGAGAGGGCCGCAGGCAACGATCGTCGGGCGATCGAGGTCGATCTCAGTCACCTCCTCACGATGAACGTGAATGCACGGCTGACTCGCGATGCGAGCCTCGACGCCTTTTGAAAAGCGTTCGCGATCGACTGCGAGTGCGGCGCCCGCCGGAACGGCCGCCTCGCGTGCAGCGGCGACGATGACCGAGCCCAGACGCGTAAGCTCCTCCTTCAGCAAACCGACGGCGTTCTCGAGCCCGGCGCCACGCAGCGAGTTGCTACAGACGAGCTCGGCGAGACCGCCGGTTTTATGGGCAGGTCCACTCGTGTTCGGGCGCATCTCGTAGAGATCGACCTCCGCACCTTGCCGGACCGCCTGCCACGCAGCTTCACAGCCTGCAAGCCCCCCGCCGATGACAAGGAGCCTCACGACGATGCGGCGGCTTCTTCTACCGGCTCCGACTCGGCGCTCTCGAGCGACGAAACGTCATGTTCGCGATCCGCCGCGCACTCAAGGCGCGTCGTGCCGCGGCGCACCTTCGTGACGACGTGCGAGCCGCAGACGGGGCAGCGCTCGGGAATCACGCGATCCCACGAAATGAAATCACACTTCGGATAGTTGATACATCCGTAGAATGTGCGCCCCTTGCGCGAGCGCCGTTCGACGACGGCGCCGCCGTCTTTGGGGCACTTCGCACCCGTGTCTTTCACGATCGGACGCGTCGTCTTGCACTCCGGGTACCCCGTGCACGAGATAAACTTGCCGAAACGTCCCATCTTGATCACCATCGGACGACCGCAGTTCGGGCAGATCTCATCGGTCGGCTCCTCCTGCGGTACGAAACGCGGCAGCTTACGTTCCGCCTCCTCGAGCTCGGCGGAGAATGGTCCGTAAAACGTCGCGAGGAGCGTCGCCCAGTCTTCTTGCCCCTCGGCGACCTTGTCGAGGTCACCTTCCATCTCCGCAGTGAACGCAAGATTCACGACGTCGGGGAAATGCTCGACCAGCAGATCGTTTACGGCTTCGCCGATTGGTGTCGGCATGAAGCGGCGTTCTTGCTGCGTCACGTAGCCGCGCGCTTGGATCGTCTCGACGATCGTCGAGTATGTTGAGGGGCGCCCGATGCCGTTCTCCTCGAGCGCGCGCACGAGCGATGCCTCCGTGTAACGCGGCGGCGGCTCGGTAAAGTGCTGCTTTTCCTCGAGACCTTGCCGCTCGAGAGCGTCGCCTTCGATCAACTCGGGAAGCGCGAGGCGCTCCTTCTTCTCGTCCTCCTTACCGTCATCATAGACGCGGGTGAAGCCTGGGAACTTCATCACGGTGCCCGTAACACGAAACGCGTACTCACCCGACGCGATCTCGACCGTCGTCTGGTCGAAGAGTGCCGCCGACATCTGCGATGCGACGAACCTCTCCCAAATCAACGTGTAGAGCCGCAGCTCGTCGCGCTTCAGGATACCGGCAAGTTGCGCAGGCGTGCGAGAGACGGTCGTCGGACGAATCGCCTCGTGCGCGTCTTGCGCCCCCTCGCGAACGCGATGGATTCTCCCGCCGTGAAACGCCTCGCCGTACTGCTCGTGGATGAATGCACGCGCCGCGTCTCGCGCTTGATCGGAGGTCCGCGTTGAATCGGTGCGCATGTACGTGATGAGCCCAACGGTCCCGTCCTTGCCGCCGAGATCGACGCCTTCGTAGAGCCCCTGGGCGATCTGCATCGTGCGACGCACTCGCAGGCGCAACCGCCGTGAAGCCTCTTGCTGGAGCGTCGAGGTCGTGAAAGGAGCGGGTGCGTTGCGCCGCACCTCGCGTCGCCGTATGCTCGAAACCTTGGACGGAAGTCCTTCGAGTGCCTCAACGATTGCATGTGCCTGCGCCTCATTCTCGATCTCGAGCTTCTGGCCACGGTAGGTGACGAGATCTGCGGGGAAGACGAGGTCCGGCTCTCGCAGCGTTGAGAAGCGCCCCGCGATCGTCCAGTACTCCCTTGGGACGAAGGCTCTGATCTCGCGCTCGCGATCGACGATCAAGCGCACGGCAACCGACTGCACACGTCCCGCCGAGAGCCCGCCGCGCACTTTTGCCCAAAGCAGCGGTGAAATCTTGTACCCGACGAGGCGATCGAGAATGCGCCGTGCCTGTTGGGCATTCACACGGTTCATGTCGATCGGCTGCGGATGTTTGATCGCATCCAGCGCTGCCTCTTTCGTGATCTCGTGGAGCTCGATCCGGAGCGGATGCTCGAGCTTGAGAAGCTCCGCCAAATGCCAGGCAATCGCCTCGCCCTCGCGATCGGGGTCGGTCGCGAGATAGACGTCTCCGGCGCCCTTCACCGCGCTGCGCAGCTCCTTGATGACGTCACCCTTGCCTTTGATCGTCAGGTACTTCGGCGCGAACCCGTTCTCGACGTCGACGCCAAGGCTCGACTTCGGCAGGTCGCGCACGTGCCCAACCGACGCCTTTACAACGTAGCGCGGTGGCAGAAACTTCTTGATCGTCTTCGCCTTCGTCGGCGACTCCACGATGATCAAGGGCTTTTTCACGGGGCGAGTATATCACCCGCGGTCAAGGTGAGGGCAAATTTCGGCCTCTCGGCGAGGCTATCTCCGGCCCGGATTCAGGCGCCTCCGCCTCGGAGCCGCTCGTCGCTCGTCGTCCGTGACTCGCTCCTGCTGCTCCGCCGCCTCGCTCCCGCCGTCCTAGCTCCGCTCGTCGGTCGGAGCCTCCTCGGCCGGAGGCACCTGAAATCCTGGCCGGAGAACTACCTCATGCCTCGTTTCGAATATTTGCTGAGAAAAGAATAAGCAGTAGTCGCTGCGCTCAGATGCACGCGCGCGAATTCGCGATTTGCAATGTTCGATAAAATCCATTATCATGCGCTGGAAAGCGCTAAGGACGCGCTGTCAACTAACGCTGATCGTCCCGCGTGGACGAGGAGGAATTGATGGAAGAGATCATCGGCGGCGGACTGTTGGTCGAAGAGACGGCAGCGGCGCCGAAGCGCCGGAAAGCATCCCGCAAGAAGAAAGCCGCGCGAAAAGGTGGGGCTCGCAAGAAGACGGGACGCAAGAAGGGTGGACGCAAGGGCGCCGCACGCAAAGGCCGCAAGGGTGGGCGCCGCAAGGGCGGGCGTAAGAAGGCAGCCGCCGGCCGCAAGAAGACGCGCAAGGCAGGGCGCCGCAAGGGTCGTCGTAAGAAGAAATAAACGGCCTCGCGCTGGATTCTTGAGAGATGGTGCGATGCGCCATCTCTCTTCTTATTTATGTGAGCGAGGGTGCGCGCCCATCGTGCTCCTGCACGAGGTGACACGCGGCATAGTGGCCGTCACCGTAACGCAGCAACGGGGGCTCCTCGGATCTGCAGCGGTCGAAAGCAACCGGGCACCGGGTGTGAAACCGGCAGCCGGAGGGAGGATACACCGGCGATGGGATGTCGCCGGTAAGGACGATACGTCTGCGTCGCGCCTCGATGCGCGGCTCCGGGATCGGGATCGCGGAGAGCAGTGACTGCGTGTACGGATGGAGCGGATTCTCGTAGAGATCGTCGCGTGAGGCGAGCTCGGCGATCTTTCCGACGTACATCACCGCGACGCGACTCGAGATGTGGCGTATCACGGAGAGATCGTGGGCAATGAAGAGATAGGTGAGACCGAGCTGCGCCTGGAGATCCTCGAGGAGGTTGATCACCTGCGCCTGGATCGAGACGTCGAGCGCCGAGACCGGCTCGTCAAGCACGATGAATCGTGGATTGACTGCCAGCGCCCGCGCGATGCCGATGCGCTGGCGCTGCCCCCCGGAGAACTCGTGCGGGTAACGGTTGACATGATAGGAGCGCAGACCCACCATTCGCACGAGCTCGCTGACGCGCTCGAGTGCGGCCGGCCCAGTCGCGATGTGGTGAATCTTCAGCGGCTCACCGATGATCTCACCGACGGTCATCCGCGGGTTCAGACTCGCGAAAGGATCCTGAAAGATGATCTGCATCTCGCGGCGCAGCGGCCGGACCTCGGAGTTCGGCAACTCCGTAATATTGCGTCCCTTGTAGAACACACTACCCTTCGATGCACGTAAGAGGCGCAGGATGAGGCGTCCGACGGTGGTCTTACCGGAGCCGGACTCGCCGACCAGCCCGAGCGTCTCACCATGCTGAATCCGCAGGTCGACGCCGTCGACGGCGTGCACGTCGGCGATGTGGCGAGAGAAGAGCCCCGCACGAACGGGAAAGTACTTATAGAGCCCCTTGACCTCGACGAGCGGAGCACCGTTGTCGCTCATGTGGCTAGCGGCGCACTCTTCACGTCCACTGAGCGCTCCGTTGTTGCCCGTTCGTCGTAGAGCACGCAGCGCGCAACATGTCGCTCGCCGAAATCATAAAGCGCGACCGGGTCATCGCAGATCGCCATGCGATAGGCACAGCGGGGGGCGAACGCGCAGCCCGCCGGAAGGTTGAGAAGATTCGGCGGCTGCCCTTTGATCGGCACGAGGCGCTTTCGTTCGCGGCGGTCGAGGCGCGGCAATGAGGCGAGGAGTCCCTGGGTGTACGGCATGCGCGGCTCCTCGAAGATCTGCGTAGCGTTTCCGTACTCCACGAGATTTCCGCCGTACATGACGAGCACGTTTCGGCACACCTCGGCGACGACACCGAGATCGTGCGTGATAAGAATGATCGCCGTTCCGGTATCCCGTTGAATTTCGTTCATGAGCTCCAGGATCTGCGCCTGAATCGTCACGTCGAGAGCGGTCGTCGGCTCGTCGGCGATCAGCAACTCGGGGTTGCAGGAGAGCGCCATCGCGATCATCACGCGCTGGCGCATGCCGCCGGAGAACTGGTGTGGATACTCATCGAGACGTCTCGCCGCGTCGGGAACTCGCACCTGCTCGAGCATTTCAACGGCTCGGCGGCGCGCCGCAAGGCGGTTCATCCCCATGTGCAGCCGCACGGCTTCGGCGATCTGCTCGCCGACGGTGAGCACGGGGTTGAGGGAGGTCATCGGATCCTGGAAGATCATCGCGATGCGCCGGCCGCGAATGCCGCGCATCTCAGCCTCGCTCTTACGCAAGAGGCTTTCACCGGCGAAGGTCACGACCTCGGCGCTCGTTCGCGCACTCTTCGGCAGAAGGCGCATGATGGAGAGCGCCGTGACGGATTTGCCTGAGCCCGACTCGCCGACGATGCCGAGCGTCTCACCGGCCTCGAGCGAGAACGAGAGCCCGTTCACCGCCGTGACGGGCCCATCCTCAGTCTTGAACGTTGTCCTGAGGTTGCGGACGTCGAGCAGCGTCGCCAGCGGCTATATCCCCGTGATCGTCAGGATGAAGGCGCTAATCACGAAGCCGACGGCGATCATACCGGTGAGGCGCTTCAGCTGCTCCTCGGCCCCAAGGCGCCCACGGTAGGCCGACTCGACGCGACCGCCGATCGTTCCGGAGAGCCCCTCCTGCTTCGTCGTTTGCACGGCGAGCAGTACGATCAACAGAATGCAGCAGAGGACGAAGATGCCCGCGATGCCGTGCGTGAACCACGATGCGTGAAGCTGCCACCACGTCTGAGTCATCTGCACCGCCTGCGGGGCGGGCGTTTGAAGTCCCGGTAGGAGCGTGTGAATCGGGGCCGGCACTCCCGCGTGTGCCGCAGGAAGCGGCGCCGCTGCCGGCACCGCCGCAGCGAGTGTCACCTCAGAGATCAACTGTTTATCCTTCTAACGAAGCTGCGGGTGTCGCGGTTTTTCTCTCGCGCATTGCCGACGCAATCCGTTCAGCGAGCAACTCGGCGGAGAGGCCGAACTTCGCACGCTGCTTCGGTTGCGCGTCGTGTTGAACGAGGACGTCCGGCGTTCCGACGCGATCGATACGAACCGTAATCCCGTGATCCGAAGCCCACTCTACGACCGCGGAGCCGAATCCGCCTGCGAGCGAGTGCTCCTCCAACGTCACGAAGCTTGCGTGGGTGCCTGCAAGCTCTTCGAGAAGCCCTTCATCGAGCGGCCGCACGAAACGAGCGTTCACGATCGTGGGCAGGCGCCCGTCGTGGCTGCGCAACGTCGAGAGAAGCTCGTACGCGTCGAGCGCGACCTCACACGTATTGCCGAGCGCAATAACGGCAACGCCTTCACCGCGGCGGAGCACCTGCGCTTTCCCGTGTTCCACAGGAGCGATCTCGTCAACGTGACGCCCGCTCGTGGAACCTTTAGGATAGCGCATCGCGGCAGGGCGATCGAGCGAGAGCGCATGCTCCAGCATCGGCAGTAGCTCCTCTTCGCATCGCGGCGCCATGACCGTCATGCCGGGCAACGTGCGCAGGTACGCAATGTCGTAGAGCCCCATGTGCGTGGGGCCATCGTCGCCGGCGTACCCGGCGCGATCCATACAGAAGACGACGGGGAGCTCCTGCACGCAGACGTCATGCACGATTTGATCGTAGGCGCGCTGCAGGAACGTCGAGTAGATCGCGCAGACGGGTTTGAGTCCGACTGCGGCGGCGCCTGCTGCGAAGCAGACCGCATGAGCCTCCGCGATCCCCACGTCGAAGAAGCGCTCCGGAAACTTCTTCCCGAACTTCGCAAGCTTCGTTCCATCGGGCATCGCGGCTGTAATGCCGATCACGCGAGAGTCCCTCGCGGCCACAACGTTCATCGCTTCGGCAAACGTGTCGGAGAACGTCGGCCGTGCGTTCGGCTTCACTTCCAGCTTGCCGTTCTCGACGTCGAAGGCACCGCATCCGTGAAACGTGCGCGAGTCTTGCTCGGCGGGCTGGTATCCTTTACCCTTTAGCGTGCGAACGTGCAACAGCACCGGGCCTTCAATATCCTTCGCCGCCTCGAGAGCCTCGACGAGCACGTCGATGTTGTGACCGTCAACCGGCCCCATATAGCGGAAGCCGAGCTCTTCAAAAATTACCGTCGTTTTCTCGACGGGAGAGACAAAGTGCATAGCCCCCATCTCGGCGGCTTGCAGCGCCTTACCGGCGACGCGGCCGAGACCAAACGGCACGCGATGGAGCACGTCTTTCGCCTTCTCGCGCGCGGCGTTTGCGAATCGCTTGCTGCGCAGGATCGAGAGATACGAAGCAATCGAGCCGACGTTGGGCGCGATCGACATCTCGTTGTCGTTCAGGACGACGATGAAGTTCGAGTCAAGCTGTCCCGCGTTGTTGATCGCTTCGTACGCAAGGCCGCCGGTCAGTGCTCCATCCCCGAGTACCGCGACGATCGTTTCGTCACGCCCGGCAAGGTCGCGCGCGATCGCCATACCGAGTGCCGAAGAGACGCTCGTCGAAGCATGCCCTGCACCGAAGACGTCGTACGGCGACTCGCTGCGCATCGAGAAGCCGGAGATACCCCCGCCCTGACGCAGCGTGTGGAAACGGTCGCGGCGTCCCGTGAGAATCTTGTGCACGTACGATTGGTGACTCACATCCCAGACAATCTTGTCGGGCGGAATATCAAGGACACGATGGAGGGCAAGCGTCAGCTCGACCACGCCGAGGTTCGGCGCTAAGTGACCGCCGTTGCGCGAACACGTGACGACGAGCATGTCGCGGATCTCGCGCGCGAGGACGTCAAGCTCGGCGCGAGGGAGTGCCTTTACGTCGGCAGGCGACTCGACTCTCTCGATGACCATCGCGGCTGCTTCACAATGTCCCCGCTTCGCCCCTTCGCGGGCACTCTCCTGAGAGGACATACCGCCGCTTTCTCGGGAAGGTGGGGCCGTGAAGCCCGATCTCAGCGCCCCGGTCGTCCTTCCGATAAAGAACCGGCGAATTTGGCGTGACCTCGCTCGCATACTTTCCACAATTTTCAATCCGTTCCTCACCGCGCTAGCGCTCTTCGTGATGCTTGCGCACGCGGTAAGCCATGGGACGCTCGCTTTCTGGCGCCTGCTCTTCCTCTCGACCTGCTTCACGTCGATTGGGCCGATGCTCTATATCTTCCGCCTTTACGCGATCGACCGCATCTCCGATCTCGACATGTCGGTACGCCACGAGCGAGAGGCGATCTTCAGCGCCTTCGCGGTTTTCTACTCACTTGGCACGCTCGTGCTGTACCTTGCCCATGCACCGCGCGTCATGTTCGCTGCGATGCTCGGTTACACGCTTTCGACGATCCTCGTGCAGTTCATTACTCGCTTCTGGAAGATCAGCACGCATGCGCTCGGCATTACCGCGCCGCTCGTCGCGCTAGCCGTGCTCTACGGTCGGCAGCCGCTGCCGTTCTTTGTCTTGATTCCGATGGTCTGCTGGGCGCGCGTCTACTTACGGGCGCACACTGTGCTGCAGGTCCTCGCCGGCGCGGCTCTCGGTGCCGGCACGACCATCCTCTTCTTCCGTCTGTTTCACATCCACGCGCTCGTCCCGGGGGCTTGAGCGCTCGAGGAGCCGCGCGAATGCAAGCGCGACGCGTCCGATGCGCGGCATCAGCTTGGGACGCAGCAGACGCGAATCGAAAGCCGCCATCAGCCGATCGTTCTCCGTCAAGCAGGCTCCGAGCACACGCGTCACGGTGAGCCCTTCGAAGACGTCGCCGCCGGGAAGGCTGGGCGCCGACCCGGATGCAGCCAGACGACCGTTGTTGACGACGTTGCGCACGCCGTGGTAGTAACCACGTGCGGCCGAGAGGAAGTGCGCCGGTTTTGCAAGGAGCGGCCGCTGCGCGTGTTCGTAGGCAAGCCAGTTGACGAAGAATGTGATGTGCCGTGCCTCTTCGGAAAGAACGCGTGAGAAAATGCTGAAGAGCGAGTCGGGGAGAAAGCCGGCGTCGCGCGCGAGCTTGAAGACGCCGAATCCGATGAACGAGTCGATACACTCACCGCAACCGAAATCGATGAAGGCTTGCTCTGTCGGCAATACGTCGGGTTCGTGGCTCTTCGCGGGAAGATCGTAGCGAGCAACCATCTCGCCGATCAGCCTACCGTGCCGATCCTCCTCGTAGCCTTGCACCTCGAGGGCCTCGCGAATGAGTGGATCTTTTTGCCGCCTTCCGAAGTCGGTGACCATCACGCCCGCATTGCGCTCAACTTGCCAGAGCGTGTCCCATATCGGCAACGCACGCAGAAGCTCCAAATCCTTCTCTCCCAGGACAGGCCAGTCGAGCGATTCCGGCTCATAGCGCGCGTGCGTCTGGATGAAAATGCGGCAGAACAGCTCCTTATGCTCGGGCGTTCCGGGTCGCATCTCGTGCTCTTTACCCCTCTGCATGACCCCCGGAACCTCTCGCTTGCTCGGCTAGGTTGCGTGTGCGCCAGCGTGAGATTCCGCCGAAAAGGCCGAGGGCCCAGACCACCAGGCTCAGCACCTCGCGCACCGGGAGGAGCCATGGTTCAGGGCGCCCCGGAATGCTCAGCCTGCGATGCGCTGCGAGGTGCAGCGCGAGGCGGAGCACGAGCGCGAGGAGGAAAAGTCCGACGCCGGTTGCGGCGTTCGGCCAGAGCAAGAGCGTGAGCAGCGCGAACGGCAGCGGCATGGTGACGACGCTGCCGGCGTAGCCGAGTGGGCGTACCGCTCGTATCGTGCGTGCCCAGCGTAGCTCCCGAGCGAGAAGTTCCCCGAGGCTCGCCTCAGAGATGAGCGTCAGTGGAATCGTCGCCGCGAGCGCTATGCGGTAGCCGCGCGCACTGACGAGCGCGCCGAGCGCGTAGTCGTCGGCAAGCGTCGCACCGATGCTTTCAATGCCGCCGATCTCGTCGAGCACGCCGCGCCGTACCGCCATCGTCGCGCCGAGGCAGTAGCGCAAGGGCTGCAGTGCCGTAGCAACGAGCACGGACGGCGTAAACTCGTCGTTGACGTGGAGGGCACCGAGTCGTGCGGCAAACGTTTCGGTCGAAGCCGCGCCATAGAGCGTCGTCACCGCACCGACGCGTGCACTGGTGAACGCGGCGGCGATCGCGTCGAGATAGCCCGCGGGGGCGCGGACGTCGCTGTCGGCAATGACGATGATCTCACCGGTTACAAGCGGCATCGCTGCTGCGAGGTTTTCGATCTTCGGGTTTGACAGCGCGGCATTGCCGCCGCTCGCAATCACGATCTCTCTTTGCGGCCTTGCGGCACGCACGCGTTCAGCGACTGCGAGCGCCGGATCGTCCGAGTCACGCACCGCAAAGATCACTTGATAGCACGGATACTTCTGGTCGCAGAAGCTCGCGAGGTTCTCTTGGAGCTGCTCTTCAGGCCCGAAGAGCGGCTTGAGGATCGTGATCGCGGGTTTCGTCTCGCTGCCGGCGCTCGGGAAACGCAGCGTCGCGACGCGGAAGAGCGCGAAACTCGTGTAGCAGATGCTCGCTGCCGTGAGCGCGAGAAAGAGCTGCGCGACTACGAGCGGTGCGTGAATCACGCGGGCTCATCTCCGTATCGGGTCAGCTCAATGCCTTTCGAGGTCACTGCTTCACGTACGGTCGGACTGATGAGAACCTCGAGCTCCTCGACACGAGCGTACGCTGCATCCTCAGCCGCCGGATGCAGGTAGAGCTCGCTGAGCCCGTCGGGAAGGCGATCGAGGATCGCGAGAACCTCTTCTTCATTCATGCGACCGGTGGCGTTCAGGCCGAAGACGGCATCGTTCGTGCGAATGTTCGCGGCTCGAAGGCGTGCGCGCATCAGAGCCGCCCAAGGACCGATTACGACCGCGTTCCCGAGCGACGCCCACGAGGGTTGCAACGGCTCGAACGGAACGCGCATCGCCGTGAGGCCATACTCGCGGCCGATGTCGAGAATCATCGCCAACAGTGTGGGATGCACGTGCATGTGATTGTGCGCGTCGACGTGATCGAGGCGTAAGCCGGTTGCGGCGAAGGCTTGGAACTGCGCTTGAATTTCGGAGCGCAGCTGCGCGCGAACGCGTGGAAGCGCAAAGTAACGAACGCCGGCGCGAACGAGGCGCCGGTCAAAACGCCCGTTACGATCGACGAGATCGGGAACGCGATCCGTTGGTAGCATCGCTCGTCCATTGGTCAGCGCGACGTGCAGGCCGACGCCGAGCGAAGGCAATTTTCGAGCGCGCTCGATCGCGTCGGCCGCATACGGCTCGGCGACCATGAGGCTCGCCGCAGTGAGCATGCCCTCGCGGTGCGCGTGATCGACAGCGGCGTTTACCTCGCTCGAGACGCCGAAGTCGTCGGCCGTGACGATGAGGCGCTTCATACGACGAGTTGCGCGGCGATCTCCGCCGCGATCCGCGCGCAATGCGGCGCCTGACGCGCGAGCCAGAGCGCTTGCGGCCAGAGACGCACGTCGAGCAGCGCCCGCGCCGGCTGAAGCCACTTTTCCGAGAGCTCGCGCAAGGGCGTGTCAAGGATCACGCGCACGACACCGATGCGCGGCGCCACGATGAGGCCACTCTCCATGTCGGCGGCAGCGTAACCGCGCTTCCCCCACTGCGCGCGGTCCGCACCATGCACGAGCGTTGCGCTGGTCAAGATGGGAGCGACGACCGGCTCGCGCCCGAGTTTACGCGCCGCGACCGTGAGCTGTAAGACGAGCGCGCGATCGCAGGGAGCTTCCTCGCCGCTTGGACGCCGGATGCGATCGGCGATCACGACGGTTCCGGTGGGGAGATCTGCGCGTAGTCCGCCGGCGAGTCCGCACGAGAGCGTGGTGGTGCCGAGTGAGGTCGGGCTACAACGCGAGAACGCAACGCCGCACTCGATGATGCGCGCACGCGGCGCCGCACGGCGTAGCGCGTCTGCTTCGAGCCGCGTCGCCGCGACGATCGTTAGGGAGGCTCCCTGCTCAGACGTAGCCGTGTGCGCGGTACCATTCGATCGCGCGCTCCATCGCATCGCGCACCGGCGAAGGCGCGCCGAGGCCAAGCTCTTCCCGGGCGGCGGCACCGTCGGTAAACATCCGCTCGCGCGACATGCGCACGCCTTCGAGCGGCACGAACGGATCCGCCTCCTTGCTCACGTAACGGCAGCGCAGCTCGTCGCACCAGCCGGCGGCGAGCATCACGGCGTAGGGAACCCGCATTCGTGGATTCGAGCGACCGGTAATCTCGGCGAGCATCGCCCAAATCTGCTCGAAGGTGAGATTCTCGCCGCCGATGATGTAGCGCTCTCGGTCGCGACCGTGCTCGAGCGCGGCGACATGAGCACGCGCGACATCCTCGACGGCTACCACGTTCATGCCGCCCCGCGGCGGCGCGATCCGGATCTTCCCGCGCGCGAAATCGAGAAGCAGTCTCCCGGTGGGGGTCGGCTTTGCATCGTTTGGTCCAACGGGTGCGCTCGGTAAGACGAGCACCGCAGGCACGCGCGCCGCCAACGCCGCGCGCTCTTGATCGACTTTCGAACGATGGTAGGCCGACGCGTTTCGCTCGTGCGCGTGCAGCACACCGGTGCTGGAGGTTACGACAGCGCGCTCGATACCGGCGACGCGCGCCGCTTCGAGGAGGCCGGTCGTGCCGAGGACGTTCACCCGGCGCATCAGCGGGCGCGCATGCGGAGCGAACGAGTACAGCGCGGCACAGTGTACGATGTAGCGGCACCCCTCCATGGCGCGCGCGAGCAATCCAGGCTCTAGAAGGTCGCCCGCTACGTAATCGATACCGTCGTCGATCCGTCGAGTTCGCTCGGGGTGCCCAGGGCGAACCAGCGCCCTAACGTCGTAGCCGGCGACATGCAGCTCGCGCAGAACGTGGCTTCCGACGAAGCCCGTCGCGCCGGTGAGAAAGACCGTTGGCACCTCCCGCCGCTACGAAAGGGCGCCGACGGCCTCCTGCGCTTGGACGTCCTAGCTTAGCAGCGGCCGTCGCACTTGGGCTCGGTGCCCCATTGGGCGGGGAAAGTGCGGACGTGCGTGGGGGCTAGCCATGGGCCGGTGGAGTGCGGAGGGGTTCCGCCGCTTCCGCCATCCGTGTGGATGCCGAGACCGAAGGCGAGGGCGAGGATCTGAAGCAGTGCGATCATTGTATTTCTCTCCTTGAATGTCGAGTCTGGCGTTGTTAGCAGCGGCCGTCGCACTTGGGTTCGCTGCCCCACTGGGCGGGGAAAGTGCGGACGTGCGTGGGGGCGAGCCATGGGCCGGTGGAGTGCGGAGGGCTTCCGTGGCCTCCGCCGTCCGTGTGGATGCCGAGTCCGAAGGCGAGGGCGAGGATCTGAAGCAGTGCGATCATCGGTTGAATCTCCTTTTCTGCCTCAATCTTAGAGCTGTGCGAGGGCCGAGGCGCCCGGAGAAACCCTGATCTTTGCCGGCCGACAGTACGGAGAGTTCACGCGCCTGGAGTAGAGCAGTACGGAGGGTTCCGCAGAAAGGGATATCGGCACGATGGTTTCCCGGCCGGTCTACTGCCGCCGTTTCATCGGGCGGCGCGCGCAATTGGAGCTCCTGGCCGAACGGCAGCGCGAGGCGCTCGAGGGCCGTGGCTCGCTCGTGCTTATCTCCGGCGAAGCCGGCATCGGAAAGAGCCGCCTCATCGAACAGGCAAACGAGGCCTTCAAGAAGGGCTCGGGCGAGGCACTGCTGGGGCGCTGCTATCAGTACGTTCAAGCACCGTACGCGCCGTTCGCCGACCTAATGCGCGCCCTCGAGATCCTGCATCCCGACGTGCTCCCGGCCTCTTCGGCGCTCAAGCTCGCCGTTTCACCGTTGCTCGACGACGCCTCAAGCGACGCGACGCGGCGCGCCGCAAGCGACGACGAAAAACGGCGTCTCTTCGACGGTGTCGCGGATGCATTGCGCGCGTTTGCTGCTCGTGCGCCGCTTCTGCTGACGATCGAGGACGTCCATTGGGCCGACGACGGAACGCTCGAGCTTCTGCAGCACATCGTGCCGATGTTGGGCAGGGCGCGTATCGTCCTCACCTGCACGTATCGCAGCGAGGAGGTGCGGCAGCGCCATGTGTTGCGCACGGCTCTTGCAACATTGCAGGCGCAGACGAATGTTTGGCGCATCGAGCTCGAGCCGCTCGACGCCGGCGAGGTACGCGAGCTCATCGCGTACTCGGTCGAGGATAGCGCACGCGACGCTGTCGCCGAGGTCGCCGACTCCGTCTGCCGCCTCGCGGATGGAAATCCGTTTTTCGCGGAGGAGATCCTCAAGAACGCCCTCGATGCCTCTGCGCGCGGAGCGAGCGAGCTTCCGCTCTCGGTCACCCAAGCCGTGGTAGAGCGAGCGGCCGGGCTCGCTGAGAGCGACCGCTACATCCTCGATTGCGCCTCGCTCCTCGATCGAG